>NZ_CDXDOR010000077.1:12978-23925 GCF_978021225.1 Frankia sp. CeTa3Moorea
GGGGGGTGGGGGGACACGCTGCGGGAGGTGTTCGGGGAGTACCGGGCACCGACGGGGGTCGGCGAGGCCACCGTCGCCGGTGGTGGCGGGGCCGCCCTCGACGAGCTGCGGGCCCGGGTGGCGCGCACGGGGTCCGAGCTGGGCCGTCCGGTGAAGATGCTGGTCGGTAAGCCCGGCCTCGACGGGCATTCCAACGGCGCCGAGCAGATCGCGCTGCGGGCCCGTGACGCCGGTTTCGAGGTCGTCTACCAGGGGATCCGGCTGACGCCGGCGCAGATCGTGGCCGGGGCTGTCGAGGAGGACGTGCACGTCGTCGGGCTGTCGGTGCTCTCCGGTTCCCATCTCGACCTGGTGCCCCAGGTGCTGACGGGGCTGCGGGCGGCCGGGGCGGGTGAGATCCCCGTCATCGTGGGCGGCATCATCCCCGCGGCGGACGCGGACGAGCTCTCCCGACTCGGGGTGGCCGCGGTGTTCACGCCCAAGGACTACGAGCTCATCGCCATCATCCGGGGCATCCTCGACGTCGTACGGGCCGCCAACAAGCTCGATCAGTGAGCTCGATCAGTGAGGTGGCCGTGACGGTTGGGGATGGTACCCGGGTGGGCTCGTCAATCGAGTCGGTGACCGAACTCGTCACCGCCGCCGTCGCGGGGAACCGCCGCGCGGTGGCGAGGCTCATCTCCATGGTCGAGGACGGCTCGCCGCACCTGCGGCGGATCGAGCAGCTGCTGATGCCCCGCACCGGGGGCGCGCAGGTGATCGGCCTCACCGGGGCGCCGGGGGTCGGCAAGTCCACCTCCACCTCCGCGCTGGTGGGCGCCTACCGGGCTGCGGGCCGGCGGGTCGGCGTGCTGGCCGTCGATCCCTCGTCCCCGTTCACCGGCGGCGCGCTGCTCGGCGACCGGATCCGGATGGTCGAGCACGCCACCGATCCGGGCGTCTTCATCCGCTCGCTGGCGACGCGCGGAAGTCTCGGCGGCCTGTCGACCGCCACGCCCCAGGCCCTGCGGGTTCTCGACGCCGTCGGGTTCGACGTCGTCCTGATCGAGACCGTCGGGGTGGGACAGGCCGAGGTGGACATTGCCGCCCTGGCGGACACCACGCTCGTCCTGGTCGCCCCGGGGATGGGGGACGGCGTCCAGGCTGCCAAGGCGGGCGTTCTGGAGATCGCCGACGTGCTGGTGGTCAACAAGGCCGACCGGCCGGGTGCGGACCGGACGGTCAACGAGCTCACCGCCATGCTCCGGATGGGCGGTGCCGGCCGCGGGGAGGACGACCGGCGTCCGCAGGTCGTGCGGACGGTCGCCGCCACCGGGCAGGGGGTGGCCGAGCTCGTCGAATCGATCGAGGCCCATCGGGACTGGCTGCTGCGCACGGGGCAGTTGCAGCGCCGGCGGCGTCGGCGCGCGGTCGACGAGATCTCGCGGATCGCCTTCGCCCGGCTGCGGGAGCGGATCGGGGACCTGCGGTCCGGAGCCGCGATCAACCAGTTCGCCGGCGAGGTCGTCGCCGGCGGACTCGACCCCCACACCGCGGCTGATCGTCTCCTCGACGAGGCACTCGCCGCCCAGGCCGTCGCTGGCCTGGCCGCCGGTCACACCGGGGCGGTGAAACCGACCAGGTAACCGCGGTCGTGGCAGCAGCGGCAGGGGTCGATCACCAGCACGGTCCGAACCCGGCCGGCCCGGAATCCCGCCACATGGGACACCGTGCGGCACCGACCGTGGCAGGTCGGGCAAATGGTGTTCGGCTTGGCGTCCACGTGACGGTACCTTCCCGCGATGACGGGACATAACCTCTGGGCGCATCTCTACCTCTGGGCACGTGTCTGTACCTCTGGGCGCGTCTGCGCGCGGTGTCGGGCGGGTTCACGTTCTCGGGTCGAAGGCCGAGACGGCGGCCAGCTGCTCGAACAGCGCGCGTTCCCGGGCGGTCAGGGCCGGCGGCACCGCCACGCACACCTCGGCGTGCAGGTCGCCGGGTGGGCCGGTGGGGTTGGGTAGGCCGGCGCCGCGTAGGCGCAGTCGCCGGCCGCTGGACGATCCTGCCGGGACGCGCACCTTGATCTCACCGCCGGGGGTGGTGACCGGGACCCGGGCGCCCAGGGCGGCCTCCCAGGGGGTGACCGGCAACGGGACGTGGATGTCTCGTCCGGACAGCCGGTAACGTGGATGCGGCGCGATCTTCACGTGTAGGTAGAGGTCGCCGGGCTGGCCGTGCCTGCTGCCGCGGCTGCCTTGGCCGGTCAGCCGGATGCGCTGGCCGTCGACCACCCCCCGCGGGATGGTGACCTGGTAGCTGCGTGGGCTGCCGCCGGGGCCGGCGAGGGTGATCTGACGCCGCCCGCCCCGGTAGGCCTCCTCGACGGTCAGCTCGAGCTCGGCTTCCTGATCGGCGCCGGGGATCGGCCCGGTCGCGCCGCGGGCCCCGAACAGGCCACCGAACAGGTCACCGAACAGGTCACCGAAGGTGCTCCCGCCGAGGCCCGCGCCACCGGGGCCGGCACGTCCGAAACCCATGTCGGCGAAGTCTGCGGAGTCGGTGACGTCGGCGAAGTCGGTGCCGCCGAAGCCCGGTTCGGCCCGGACCCGGCCGGTGCGGCTCCAGCCCCGGCCGGCCCGGCCGAAGCCCGGCCCGGCGGCCACCCGTTCGTCGTAGTCCTCGGGGAGGCGCCGGAAGTCCGCGCCGAACCGGTCGTAGCGCGCCCGCGTCTTCGGGTCGGACAGCACGTGGTACGCCTCACCGATCTCCTTGAACCGCTTCTCCGCCTCCGGGCCGCGGTTGACGTCGGGGTGGTAACGGCGGGCGAGGCGGCGGTAGGCCTGCTGGATCTCCTCGGCGCTCGCGCCCCGGCCGACACCGAGAAGCTGGTAGTAGTCCCGGGCCACGGCCGGTCACTCCGCAGGCCCGCCGGCGCCGCCCGGGTCCGGGCCGGTCTCGCCTGGTTGCCGGGCGCCGCCGGGCGGTTCGCTGGGTTCGCTGGGTTCGCTGGATGGCTCGCCGGGAGGGCGGCTGACGGCGACCCCGGCGGGGCGCAGCTGCCGTCCGGTATCGCCGTAGCCGGGACGGATCACGGCCACCACCGTGCCGGCTGGGACGTTCGGTTTCTCGACGGCGGTCAGCGCCTCGTGCCGGGTCGGGTCGAACGGCACCCCGACCTCGTCGTGGCGCGGGTAGCCGAGCCGGGCCAGCACGTCCACGGCCTGGTCCCGGACCGTCCGGACACCCGCCACGAGCGAGGCGGGGTCGGCGTCGGCGTGGGTGAGCGCGAGGTCGAGGTGGTCAAGGACCGGCAGCCAGGCGGCGGCCGCGTGGGCCCGTTCGGCCGCCCGATCCCGCTCCAGCTCCCGGATGGTCCGTTTACGCAGGTTGTCCAGGTCGGCGGCGGCCCGCCGCCACCGGTCGGTCAGCTCGTCCACCTGAGCGGCGAGCGCCACACTGTCTAGGACCGCCTCGGTCGGGAGGTCGTCCGCGCCGACGGGGCCGGCGCGGACGGTGGTCTCTGCGCTACTCCGGTCCACGGTCCGGTCGGTGGTCTGGTCGGTGGTCTGGTCGGTACGGGGGCCGGCGGCGTGGCCGGTCCGGTCTGGGTGCTGTTCGTGCGGCATGTCGTTCGCCATCATCGGTCGGTCTCGGTTGGCATGGGTTCAGCCCCGGTCGAACTCGGCGTCTATCACGTCGTCGTCGCCGGGGGTGCCGCCGCCGGGGGTGCCGCCGCCGGGGGTGCTGCCGCCGGGGGTGCCGCCGCCGGGTGGTGGCTGTGGGCCGCCCGGGCCGCCCGGTGCGGTGTCGGCCGGGCTGCCGCCGGTTCCCTCGGTGGGGCCGGCCTGGCCGGTGCGGGCGGCGGCCAGGCCGTGGTAGATCTGTTGGAGATCCGAGGTCAGGGCGCGGGCCCGGTCCACCGGCGCCTCTTCTTTGATGGCCTGGCGGGCGTCGGTGACCAGTAGGTTGGCGCGGGCCTTCTCGTGTGGCGGGGCGGCGTCACCGAGTTCGGCCAGCAGCCGTTCGACGCGGTAGGCGACCGAGTCCAGCTCGTTGCGGGCGTCGATCGCGGCGCGTAGCGCCTGGTCGGCGGTGCGGTTACGCTCCGCCTCGGTGATCATCCGTTCGACCTCTTCCTTGGGGAGGTTGGAGGTTTCACTGATCGTGATCGACTGCTGGGCTCCGGTGTCCTTGTCGCGGGCGGTGACGTTGAGGATGCCGTTGGCGTCGATGTCGAAGGTGACCTCGATCTGCGGTTCGCCGCGGGGCGCCGGGCGGATGTTTTCCAGGCGGAAGCGGCCGAGTACCCGGTTATCGGCGGCGCGTTCGCGTTCGCCCTGCAGTACCACGATGTCCACTGCCGGCTGGTTGTCCTCCGCGGTGGAGAACACCTCGGAGCGTCGTACCGGGATCGTGGTGTTGCGTTCGACGATTTTTGTCATCAGGCCGCCGCGGGTCTCCACCCCGAGGGAGAGCGGGGTGACGTCGAGCAGGAGCACGTCGGAGACCTCGCCCTTGAGCACCCCGGCCTGGATCGCCGCGCCCAGTGCGACGACCTCGTCGGGGTTGACGCTCATGTTCGGTTCCTTGCCGCCGGTCAGCCGCCGGACCAGTGCCTGCACCGCGGGCATCCGGGTGGCGCCGCCGACGAGGATCACCTCGTCGAGGTCGTCGGCGCTGACCTTGGCGTCCTCCATCGCCTGGCGGACCGGTCCCATGGTCCGTTCGACCAGGTCGGCGGTGATCTGTTCGAAGGTGGAGCGCATGACCGTGGTGGTCAGGTGCCGCGGCCCGGTGGCGTCGGCGGTGATGAACGGCAGGTTCACCTGGGTCTGGGTGACCGAGCTCAGTTCGACCTTGGCCTTCTCCGCGGCCTCGAACAGCCGTTGCAGCGCCTGGGGGTCCCGGCGCAGGTCGACGCCCTGTTCCCGGTGGAACCCGTCGGCGAGGTAGTCGACCAGCCGGCGGTCGAAGTCGTCCCCGCCCAGGTGGCTGTCCCCGGCCGTGGCCCGGACCTCGACCACCCCGTCGCCGACGTCGAGGATGCTCACGTCGAACGTGCCGCCGCCGAGATCGAAGACCAGGACGGTCTCGTGGCCCTTCTTGTCCAGCCCGTACGCCAACGCGGCCGCGGTCGGCTCGTTGATGATCCGCAGCACGGAGAGCCCGGCGATCCGGCCGGCGTCCTTCGTCGCGGTGCGCTGCGCGTCGTTGAAGTAGGCCGGCACCGTGATGACCGCTTCGGTGACCTTCTCGCCCAGGTTCCGCCCGGCGTCGTCGGCCAGCTTGCGCAGCACCAGCGCGCTGATCTCCTCCGGCGCGTAGAGCTTGTCCCGGATCTTGAACCGGGCGGTGCCCTCCGGGCCTGGGACGACGTCGAAGGCGACCGCTTTGGCCTCCTCGGTCACCTCGTCATAGCGGCGGCCGATGAACCGCTTGGCCGAGTAGATCGTGCCCTTCGGGTTCAGGATCGCCTGCCGTCGCGCCAGCTGCCCGATCAGGCGTTCACCGCTCTCGGTGAACGCCACCACCGACGGTGTCGTCCGCGCACCCTCCGCGTTCGGGATGACCCTCGGCTCGCCACCCTCCCAGGCGGCGATCACCGAATTGGTCGTCCCCAGATCAATGCCGACTGCCTTCGCCATCGAATGCTCCTCCAGAAGCGAACCTCACACATATGACGAATCGGGCGTGCCCACGCCGTGAGCAGGCTTCACTCGGATAAACCGACCCCACAGCAGGGAACCTGTCCAGGATTTGCCCAGCAAAACGCATTGCCTACGGAGTATCGCTTGTCGGCAGGCGAAGGAAGAGATCACGAAAAGGCCTTGATTGCCAGGAGGTCCTGATTGCCAGGGGAGCTGGAGCACCAGGAGAGCTGGCAGAGCCACACCGGTCGGGGCCGGGCCGGGGCAGGACAGGGATCGGGGGGCTGAGCCCGGCAGGACGGGCACCAGGCAGCGCCCTGGCCCTACAGCCTGGCCCTACAGCCGGTTTCTGGTCCTAAAGCCGGTTCTGGCCCTACACCCGGCTGTAGCCGGGTGTCCCTCGGCGGTGGCCCGCAGTTTTCGGGCCGGCGAGGCAGGGGTAGAGGCAAGGCATAGTCAATTGGACGCAAAGGTGATAGCCGGCCGGCTCGGCCGGAAGGAGTGAGGATCATGACACTACCCGTACGACGCGGAGAAGGCCTGGGAACGCTGGCACGATGGGATCCGTTCCGGGAGATCGAGGACGCCTGGACCCGCATGGGCAATCTGCTCGGCGACGTCATGGGCGGCGTCGAGGGCCGTCCGGCGCGGTTGCTGGGTGGCATAGTGCAGCCGGTCGACATCGAGGAGACCGATGACGCGTTCGTGATCGATCTCGATCTTCCCGGGGTACGCCGGGAGGACATCTCCGTGGACCTGCGCGACAACGAGCTGTTCGTCACCGGTGAAATCAAGGAGCGGGAACGCACGGGAGTACTGCGCCGCCGTAGCCGCCCAGTGGGCCGGTTCGAGCACCGCATCGCCGTGCCGGGTGACATTGACCCGGAATCGGTGCACGCCACCCTGGCCGACGGAGTGCTCACCATCCGGCTGGCGAAGGCCAAGCGGAGCCAGCCCAAGCACATCGAGATCAGCACCGGACCCGAGGGCCAGAGCACCGGCCCCGAGGGCCAAAGCTGACTGAGTGCCTGGTACCCGGACCCGCCAGCGCGCCCTCCGCCGGGACCCCGGCAGACCCGGCCTGTCCAGCCGGTCGGCTTGCCCCGCCAGCAGGCGATACCGACGATTTGTAATTAAGGTATTGCATGTCGTGAGGATGGGCCTGCGATGTTCGCGGGGTCCGGTCACGTTCTGCTTCAGGGGAACCATCATGCCAAAGATCATCGCTTACGAGGAGGAAGCACGGCGTGGGCTGGAACGTGGCATGAACCAGCTGGCCGGCGCCGTGAAGGTGACGCTCGGTCCGAAGGGGCGCAACGTCGTCCTGGAGAAGAAGTGGGGCGTTCCCACCATCACCAATGACGGCGTCTCCATTGCCAGGGAGATCGAGCTCGAAGATCCGTATGAGAAGATCGGCGCCGAGATGGTCAAGGAGGTCGCCAAGAAGACCGACGAGGTGGCCGGCGACGGCACCACGACGGCGACCGTCCTGGCGGAGGCACTGGTCCACGAGGGCCTGCGGAACGTGGCCGCGGGCGCGAACCCGATCGCCCTCAAACGTGGCATCGAGCTGGCCGTCGAGCGGGTCTGTGGGGAGCTGGCCGACCTGTCCAGGGATCTGGAAACCAAGGATCAGATCGCCTCAACGGCCTCGATCTCGGCCGGCGGGGACACCGCGATCGGCCAGATCATCGCCGAGGCGATGGACAAGGTCGGCCGGGACGGCGTCATCACCGTCGAGGAGAGCAACACCTTCGGCCTCGAGCTGGAGCTCACCGAAGGTCTGCGTTTCGACAAGGGCTACATCTCGCCGTACTTCATCACTGATCAGGAGCGGATGGAGTGCGTCCTGGAGGACCCCTACATCCTGGTCGCCAACATCAAGATTTCGCTGGTCAAGGACATGCTCCCGCTGTTGGAGAAGGTCATGCAGGCCGGCAAGCCGCTGCTGGTTATCGCCGAGGACGTCGAGGGGGAGGCCCTGGCAACCCTGGTCGTCAACAAGATCCGCGGTACGTTCCGGTCCGTGGCCGTGAAGGCGCCGGGTTTCGGCGACCGGCGCAAGGCCATGCTCGGCGATATCGCCGTCCTGACGGGCGGTCAGGTGATCAGTGAGGAGGTTGGTCTCAGGCTGGAGAACGCCGACCTCGACCTGCTTGGCCAGGCCCGCAAGGTTATCGTCACCAAGGATGACACGACCATTATCGAGGGCGCCGGCGACCCGGGCCAGATCGCCGGTCGGGTCAGCCAGATCCGCAGCGAGATCGAGAAGTCGGACTCCGACTACGATCGCGAGAAGCTGCAGGAGCGGCTGGCCAGGCTCGCCGGCGGCGTGGCCGTCATCAAAGCCGGCGCGGCCACCGAGGTCGAGCTCAAGGAGCGTAAGCACCGCATCGAGGACGCGGTCCGCAACGCGAAGGCCGCCGTTGAGGAGGGCATCGTTCCCGGCGGTGGGGTGGCTCTGCTGCTGGCCTCGGAGGCCGTCTTCGACGGGCTGGACGTGGCCGAGGACGAGCGGACCGGGGCCGAGATGGTGCGCCGCGCGTTGACCGAGCCGCTCCGGCAGATCGCGATCAATGCCGGCCTGGAAGGCGGCGTCGTGGTCGAGAAGGTCCGCAACCTGCAACCGGGGTGGGGGCTGGACGCCGCCACCGGCGAGCACGTCAACATGCTCGAGGCCGGGATCATCGACCCGACCAAGGTCACCCGCTCCGCCCTGCAGAACGCCGCATCCATCGCCGGGCTGTTCCTCACTACCGAGGCCGTCGTCGCCGAAAAGCCAGAGGAAAAGGAAACCGCGGCCGCGGCAGCCGGTGGAGGTGGCCTGGAATACTGATTGACAGCGTCGTTGTCGCGGCCGACACGCCGGCCGACACACCCACGGTGGCGGTCGAACAGGCCCATCCCGTCCTGGAACTCGCCTACCGCGGCAACTCGCCTATTCCGCGACGTTTCCACCGCCGAACTGCCGACGGAAGGAACCGAGCAGGTGGTCGAGGCCCCAGAGGAACTGGTCCCGGGTGTCCTGGGTGCCGGTCGGGCCGAGCAGCTCGGCCACGGCCTCGGCTGCCAGCAGGTGTCCCCAGAGGTAGACGAACATCGTGTAGACGATCCTGTTCGTGTCCTCCGGTCCGATGCCGGCGTCGGTGAGCAGGTCGTGCAGGAAGCTCGCGTTGCGTACCGCGGAGGGGCTGCCGGGCATCTGCCGGCCCATGCGTGCCGCGAGCCCCGGGTAGGCGGCGGCGACGTCATGCGCGCTGGTGAAGCAGCGCCCTAGGCGGTCGGCCCAGTCGCCGGTCTCGGGGCCTGGAAGGTCGATGCGGCCGAGCGCGTCGTCGACGACGCGCTCGACGATGAGATCCTTGGTGGGGAAGCGTCGGTAGATCGCGGGGGCCGTGACGCCGAGCTCCGCGCACAGGGGCCGGACCGTGAGGTGGTCGAGCCCGTCGCGCCGAGCGATCGTGTCGGCCGCCGCGATGATCTGCTCGCGGGTGACCGCCCGGGGACGCATAGCGTCCTTTCTACTCGGCGCGAGACGGTGGTTCTACTTGGCGCGAGGCAGTGGTGCTACCTGGCGCGAGGTTCTGCGGCGGCCCGCCGCCGCGGACCCCGGGATCGGGTGGAGGCGGTTCCGAGGGCATGCCCGGCACGGGCCTGGCGTCGCACCGGTCCGGGACGAACAGCCCTCGTCCCGTCAGCCGCGCCGGCCGAAGGTAGAGGTACGGCCCGCCGTAGGAGGCCGAGACGAAGGAAGAGGAGATCATGATGATGGTCTGGGGTGGGTACAACTGGGGTTGGGGTAGTTGGCTGCTGATGGCGTTCAGCATGGTCGTGGTCTGGGGGCTGGTCATCGGGGCGCTGATCGCCCTGCTGCGCGCCGGCCTCGACCGGCGATCGGGGACGTTGGCCGGACGGCCTGTCAACGGGTCGGCCGAGCGGATCCTGGCCGAGGGCTACGCCCACAGTGACCTCGACGAGGGCCGCGGTGACCTCGGCGAGGAGGGGTACCGTCACCCGGGCGTGCCGCGGGACCGGCACAACCCGACCGGTCTCGCCAAGGTCGGTTGAGCGCATTCTGAAGGTCAGAGCCACCGCACGTTCTGGTGCCTCGCCTGGCTACTGATCTTTAATTCGTGAGATCGCTGGATCATGGTGTTGTGGGTCATGATGGCTCCAAGGTCAGACCGGTTCCGGCCAGGCAGCCGTTGAGGAGGCCGGGACGGTGCTGGAACCTGGTTATGCCATGACGGATCAGCTCGTTGAGCTCGTCAACGTCGTCGCGCACCCGGACCAGCGGGGTGTGCCCGCACCGGCCCCAACTGGTCACCCGCGGCGGCCGCAGGGACTGCCCGGCCTCGTCCTCGAAGAGGACCCAGCCTCCGGTGACCGCGGCGATCTTTTTACCCGCGGCCACAACCTCCCACCGCCACACCGCCACCGCCCCGTCGTCGCGTTCCACCGCCCGCCGGGTGGGCAGCTGACACGACCAGCCCCGCCGCCGCAGCAGCCCCTGAGGCGATCGTCTCTACACTGCGGATCGCGCCGATGGTGTCGGAGTTGCCGTGGACGTAGAGGGCATACGGACGGCCGACCGTCGCATCCAAGATCGGATAGTAGGTGCAGTCGCAGAAATGCGCCGAACCCTGGTCACGGACATTTCACTTTCCGTGACCGATCCGATCGGTGCGGACGGCCACCACGCCGCCCCGCCCGCTACAGCATCAGGCTCGCGGCGGTGGCAGCACCCAGCTCCCAGCAAGCCTCGCGTCCCTTCGCGTCCAGCGCGCCGATCACTGTCACGGGCTCACGCAGGCGCTTCCACTTCAGACCGGTTGCGATCGTCTCCACGCTCCGGACCGCGCCCGTGGTGTCGGAGCCGCCGTGAACATACAGGGCATACGGTCGACCGATGGTTGCTTCCAGGCAAGGATAGTAGGCTTGATCAAAAAAGTGTTTCAAAGCCCCTGACATGTAGCCGATGTTGGCCGGAGTACCGAGCAGGTATCCGTCTGCGGCCAGCACGTCAACCGCGGTGGCGGTCAGGGCTGGCCGGACCACCACTTCTACGCCCTCGATTGCCTCGTCCCTGGCGCCAGCGAGCACCGCCTCCAGCATCGCCTGCATGGACGGCGACGGAGTGTGGTGGACGATCAAGAGTGTCGGCATCGACGCCATGCTATTGGCCCGGCTACCCGGTGGACCGTCCTTACGCCGCCAGACCGGCGCTACCCAAGGGAAAGGGCGTGCTCCGCGAGGGAACACGCCCCAGGCGGAACCTGTCAAGATTTTTGAGGCAAGATTCTTTGTGGACTAGGGG
>NZ_CDXDOR010000078.1:0-7359 GCF_978021225.1 Frankia sp. CeTa3Moorea
GCCGAGGGCGCCCGGACCGTCCCCCGGCCCCCGGGCGCCCTCGGCCAGCACGAAGTGCTCGACACTCCAGGCTCGCTGACCGATGCCGTCGGCGAGCGCGAAAAAGAACCCGTCGACGCTCATCTGTGTCCGGTGCGACCGCATGGCGGCGATCTTCGCCTCGAAGAAGTGGGGAGCGGAGAGCTCGGTCGTGATGTCCGCATCGTCGACAAGCGTCATCCCCAGCTCGTCCACGGACTTCAGACCCGCGAACGGGCTGCTCTCAGCGGCGGAATCGCGGAAGTACTCGAAGCCCGCGACGGCGCTCGAGCGCGCCAGCGCCGTCTCGTAGCGCTTGGCGACCTGCCAGGCCGGACCGGCCTGCGGGGCGAAGGACGGGTCGGCGGCGTCGGTGAAGGCCCTCCGGGTGAGTTCGTGGGCCCGGATGTGATCGGGGTGCCCGTAACCACCGCGGGCGTCGTAGCTGACGAGCACCTGCGGCCGGACTTCGCGCACGATCCGCACCAGCTCCGCCGCGGCCTCGTCCAGGTCCGCCCGCCACAGACAGCGGGGATGGTCGTTGGCGGGGGTGCCGATCATCCCGCTGTCCCGCCAACGCCCGGGACCGCCAAGAAAACGCTGGTCGGTGATGCCGAGCGCGGCGCAGGCACCGGCCAGCTCGCCGATCCGGTAGCCGCCGAGCTGATCGCCCCGATCCGCCTGCAGATTGATCAGTTCGGGCACCAGTACCTCTCCCTCCTCCCCCAATGTGCACGTCACGAGGGTGACGTGGGTGTCGGGGGCGGCGGCGTACGAGGCAAGCGCGATCCCCGTCGAGATCACCTCGTCATCGGGGTGGGCGTGCACGAACATCGCCCGCCGGGCGGGAAGTGGCGCAGTAGAGGGTGATGATGGGGCAGCTGTCGTCACATTGACGACCCTACGGGCGACTTTGCCACTCTGGGGACCGGGCTCAGGCTCGGCGGCGGGAGCGGATCTTCTCGCGTTCGGCGGCGGTCAGCGCCACCTTGCGCAGACGCACGAAGCCCGGGGTGACCTCCACGCACTCGTCCTCGCGGCAGAATTCCAACGCCTGCTCAAGGGTGAGTACCCGGTGCGGGGTGAGCCGGACCAGCTCGTCGCCGGTGGATGAACGCATGTTGGTGAGCTTCTTTTCCTTGGTCGGGTTGACGTCCATGTCGTCCGCCCGGGAGTTCTCACCCACGATCATGCCCTCGTAGACCTCGGTCGTCGGCCCGACGAACATCGTGCCGCGTTCCTGGAGGTTGAACAGGGCGTACGCGGTCGCCACCCCGCTGCGGTCGGCGACCATGGAGCCTGTCGCCCGGGTGCGCAGCTCCCCGAACCAGGGCTCGTACCGGTCGAAGACGTGGTGCAGCAGCCCGGTACCGCGGGTCTCGGTGAGGAACTCGGTCCGGAACCCGATCAGCCCGCGGGCCGGGACCAGGTACTCCAGCCGGATCCAGCCGGTGCCGTGGTTGACCATCTGCTCGACCCGGCCCTTGCGCAGCGCGAGCAGCTGGGTCAGCGTGCCGAGGAACTCCTCGGGCGCGTCGATAGTGAGGCGCTCCACCGGCTCGTGGATCTTGCCGTCGACAATGCGGGTGACGACCTGCGGCTTGCCGACGGTCAGCTCGAAGTCCTCGCGCCGCATCAGCTCGACGAGCACGGCGAGCTGCAGCTCCCCGCGGCCCTGCACCTCCCAGGTGTCCGGCCGCTCAGTGGGCAGTACCCGGATCGACACGTTGCCGACGAGCTCGGCGTCCAGCCGGTTCTTGACCAGCCGCGCCGTCAGCTTCTTGCCGGAACGGCCGGCGAGCGGGGAGGTGTTGATGCCAATCGTCATGCTGATGGACGGTTCGTCGACGGTGATGACCGGCAGCGGCCGGGGATCATCGGCGTCGGCGAGGGTCTCCCCGATCGTGATGTCGGGGATGCCGGCGATGGCGATGATGTCGCCCGGCCCGGCCGACTCCGCCGGCACCCGCTCGAGCGCCTGCGTCATCAGCATCTCGCTGATCTTGACGCGCTGCTGGCTGCCGTCGGCCCGGCACAGCGTCGCCGGCTGACCACGCTTGATCGTGCCGTTGTGCACCCGGCACAGCGCGAGCCGGCCGAGGTATGGGGACGCGTCGAGGTTGGTGACCAGGGCCTGCAGCGGCGCGTCCGGATCGAACGACGGCGCCGGCACGGTCTCCAGCAGAAGGTCGAACAGCGGCTTGAGATCGGGTGAGTCCGGGCTCACCCCGTCGGCCGGGCGGGTGGTGGAGGCACGGCCCGCCTTCGCGTTGCAGTAGACGATCGGGAAGTCGATCTGGTCCTCGTCGGCGTCGAGGTCGAGGAAGAGCTCGTAGGTCTCGTCGACCACCTCGGCGATCCGGGCGTCCGACCGGTCCACCTTGTTGATGACGAGCACCACCGGCAGCCGCGCCGCGAGCGCCTTGCGCAGGACGAAGCGCGTCTGGGGCAGCGGGCCCTCACTCGCGTCCACGAGCAGCAGGACGCCGTCGACCATCGACAGGCCGCGCTCGACCTCACCGCCGAAGTCGGCGTGACCGGGTGTGTCGACGATGTTGATCGTGATGTCGCCGTAACGGACCGCGGTGTTCTTCGCGAGAATCGTGATGCCCTTCTCACGCTCCAGGTCCATCGAGTCCATCACGCGGTCGGTGAGCTCGGCATGCTCGCCGAACGCGCCGGACTGGCGCAGCATGGCGTCAACGAGGGTGGTCTTGCCGTGGTCGACATGGGCGATGATTGCCACGTTTCGAAGATCGGCACGAAGAGACACGGTGATGCGCTCCGGGGCGGACATGGGGTTCGCGACCCCGCAACAACGACGACGACGTCACCGCATGAAACGACGGTAACGCATGAACCGGTGACGCGAACGTTCTGGCGGGTGCCCGCCATGGTGTCGGCGCCGCGGCACGACGATCTGCCCGTCACGCGTACACCGGCAACGGTCGCACCGCCACTCATGGTACGGATGCACCCATGGTACGGATGCCACGGCTACAACGGGCTTCACCGGTCCGGGGCTTCACCGGTCCGGGGCTTCACCGGTCCGCGACCTCCCGTCGCCGGCGTTCAGAAGAGCCGGCGTTCAGAAGAGCGATCCGGGCGTCGACAGCACGCGGCGCAACTCCGCCACCAGGGGCCCGTCGGCCGGCATCCACCGGACATCGTCCAGTTCGGCTACGCCGAGCCAGCGCAGCTCGTCATGCTCGACGGGCTGGGGCTGCCGGCGCGTCACCCGGCCGAGCCACACCCGCAGCACCCACCCGGGGCTGGACAACCCGACCTCGCCGAGCGGCGGACCGACCTCGATCTCGACGTCGAGCTCCTCCCGGCACTCCCGGGTGAGCGCGTCGAGCTCGTGCTCGCCGGGCTCGACCTTGCCGCCCGGAAACTCCCACATCCCGGCATAGGGATGCGGTTCCCTGCGCCGGGCGGCCAGCACCCGGCGATCGTCGTCGAGCAGCGCGACGGCGACGACCAGACGTCCCCTCACCACCGGGACGTCGGTGCAGTCCCGGTCCTCGGGTGTTCCACGCCGTCGTCCATGGGTAGAAGGGAGGGCATCCAAGCCCTCCACATCCGCGTTCATGGTGCCGGACTCTCCCAGAGTCCGGCCAGCCGTGGATCCGTACCCGGCGGATCGTGTCTGATGAGCCTTTCGGGTGGCTCCACCAGGACGGCCCGCCCAGCAGCGGGACGTCGGACCCCAAGCCAGAGAATCAGAGAATCACCAGCCGGAGGGAATCGGTATGCCGAGCAAACTGGACACCACCGAAGTCGCCGAGGCGTTGGCGGCACTACCCGGCTGGATCGGCGACGCCGACCGGATCCAGTTGGAGATCATGCTGGACGGGGACGAGGCCGATGCGATCGTGGCCGAGGTCATGCAGGCAGCGGACGCGATGAACCATCATCCGGTCGTCGAGCGGGGCCCGGGAACAACGACCTTCACGGTCTGGACCCACTCGGTCGGCGGCGTCACCGAGCTGGACGTGGCCCTGGCCCGCAGGATCTCACAGATCCTGTACTCGGCCGGTGTCTCGTACTGAGCTCTCGTACCGAACAGACGTCTCGTACCGAACAGATCTGGAGATCACCAGAGGCTGGGCAGCATCCTGAAGACACCATCCGGATCAGGCGGGAACGGTACGACGATCGCCACCGCGCCGGTGTCGATCATCCCATAGAGATGCGGGAAGAGCTCCCCTGGCGCGGGCGTGCCCCCCGCGGGCGCCTGGCCGGCGGGCGCCCCGGCCGCCGGCGGCTCCCAGCGCAGCTCCGCGCTCAGCCGCTCCGGGTCGACGACGACCAGCAGCAGGTCCGCATGCCCGGCGTAGTACCGGTTCGCGGTGGCCACGGCCTGCTCCGGGGCGGAGAAATGGATGAACCCCTCGGATGCCAGGCTCGCCGGGCGGTACCCGCCAGCCCCGGCCGCCCACTCGGACCGGCCCACCAGATGGCAGATCACGCCATCCCCCTCTCCTTGCCACTCATCAGTCGTTGACTGCCGAGCCACGGTCGCGGTGCCCGCATCGGCCCGGGGATGCTCCCGGCGGGCCGGACGAAACCCACCCCCGCCCGGAGACCAGTGTGAAGGGCGTGCCCGCGATGCTTCAGCCCCGTTACCCGCAGGCCCACGGGGGAGGCCGCCTACGCGGAGTCGACGCGGCGCGGGGCATCGCCCTGATCGGCATGGTCGCGACGCACGTCTATCCCGCGGTCGAGGATGACGGGGCGGCGACCCCCGCGCATCTGCTCGCCTCCGGCCGGGCCTCGGCGGCCTTCGCGGTACTCGCCGGGGTGGCGCTGGCGTTGTCGACCGGCCGGCTGCCGGCGCCACAGGCGCGCGCGTCGACTGTGGCACGAGCGGCCTGCATCGGGACGATCGGCCTCGCCCTCGGTTACACCCACTCCGGCATCGCGGTGATCCTCTGTTACTACGCGCTGATGTTCATCCTGGCCGTGCCGCTGCTGCGGGCTCCGCTCGGAGCGCTGGTCGTCGTCACGGTGCTGGCGTTCGCGGTCGTCCCGGCCGCAGGCCTCCTCAGCCGGGACCATCTGCCGTCCCCGACCCTTGACGACCCAACCTTCGGCCGGGTGTTCACCCACCCGGTGAGCCTGACCCTGGAGATGGGCTTCACCGGCTTCTATCCGGCGCTTGCCTGGCTCGGGTATCTCTGTGTGGGACTCGCGGCCGGCCGGCTGGATCTACGGTCCACGCGGGTCGCCGCCGCCCTGCTCGCGGGGGGTGGCACGATCGCCGCGGCGGCGTCGCTGGCCTCCTGGGCACTGCTCCGGCACGCCGCAGGCATGGCCGCGCTCGAATCCGTCGATCCCGTCGAGGTCGCGGGAGTCGGGCCGCTGCCGGTGCGGTCCATCCTCGACGCCGGGCTGTACGGCAGCACCCCGACGAACACCTGGTGGTGGCTGGCCGTCGACACCCCGCACTCGTCCACGCCCGTCGATCTGCTGCACACCAGCGCGACCGCGGTCGCCCTGCTCGGGTTCGTCCTGCTGCTGAGCCGGCTGCTGCCGCCCCTGATGCTGGTCCCGCTCATCGCCGTCGGATCGATGACGCTGACCCTCTACTGCGCCCACGTGATCGTGATGTCCGCGTCCTTCCTCCCCGCGGACCCGACGCCGTCCTTCCTGCTCCAGGCGGCCGTGGCCCTGATCGTCGCCACCGCCTGGCGGGCGAGCGGGATGCGAGGACCGGTCGAGGCGGTCGTCGCCGCGGCCACCCGGGGCACCCGGCAGCTCGTTTAGCGCGGTGACCACGGCCGCCGGAGATCTTCAGGCCGCGGCCACAGCCTCGCTGTAGAGGCGGCCGTTGATCCCAAAGCTACTTCCGGACTCGTATTCCTTCGCGGTCCGGCCATAGCGGTCGGGAGGCTGCTCAGACGTTGAAGCGGAACTCCACGACGTCGCCGTCGGCCATCACGTAGTCCTTGCCCTCCATGCGCACCTTGCCGGCCGCGCGGGCGGCGGCCATCGAACCGGCCGCGATCAGGGCGTAGTACGAGACGATCTCGGCCTTGATGAAGCCACGCTGGAAGTCGGTGTGGATGGCCCCGGCGGCCTCCGGCGCGGTCGCCCCGGCCCTGATGGTCCAGGCCCGGGCCTCCTTCGGGCCGGCCGTCAGGAACGTCTGGAGCCCGAGGGTGTGGAAACCGATCCGGGCCAGCTGGGCGAGGCCGCTCTCCTCCTGGCCGAGCGAGGCCAGCAGCTCCGCGGCGTCGGCCTCGTCGAGCTCGGCCAGTTCGGCCTCGACCTTGGCGCACAGCACGATCGCGTCCGCGGGCGCGACGGACCCGACAAGTTCCTTGCGCCGACCGGGATCGGCGAGGACGTCCTCGTCGACGTTGAAGACGTAGAGGAAGGGCTTGGCGGTGAGCAGGAAAAGCTCCCGCAGGGCGTCGCGATCGATCTTCGGTTCCGAGGACAGCGTGCGGCCGGCGTCAAGCACCTCGCGCGCGGCCTTCACCGCGGCCAGCAACGGCTGCTTCGCCTTGTCGGCCCGGGCCTCCTTCTCCAGCTTCGGCAGGCGCGCGTCGACGGTCTGCAGATCGGCGAGGATCAGCTCGGTGTTGATCGTCTCGATGTCGTCGGCCGGGTCGACCCTGCCCTCGACGTGCACCACGTCAGGATCGGAGAACACCCGGACGACCTGGCAGACCGCGTCGGACTCGCGGATGTTCGCGAGGAAGCGGTTACCCAGGCCCTGCCCCTCGGACGCGCCTCGGACCAGGCCGGCGATGTCCACGAAGCTGACCGTGGCCGGCACCGTCCGGGCGCTGTCGTAGAGCTTCGCGAGCTCGCCGAGACGCGGATCGGGCACCCCGACCACGCCCACGTTCGGCTCGATCGTCGCGAACGGGTAGTTCGCGGCCAGCACCTCATTGCGCGTCAGGGCGTTGAACAACGTGGACTTGCCGACGTTGGGCAGCCCGACGATCCCGATCGACAAGCCCATGGCCGGTCAGTCTACGGACCTCACGGCTACAGGCCTCACGGCTACAGGCCTCACGGCTACAGGCCCCGCGGCTACAGGCCCCGCGGCTACGGGCCCCGCGGCCGCTCACCGGGAAGCGCCCCGCCGGGAAGGGCCCCGCCGGGGACCGGCTCACCGCGAAACCGCGCGAAACTGTCGGAGGGCCGTGATTGCCTCTCTCCCGTGGACACGACCAGCGCGCTGCTAGCCCTAATCGGGCTGGCTCTCGGCGCCATGGGCGGATTCGCCGCCGCGCGCCGCTTCGCCGATCCGCGGGTCGCCGCGCTCACGGCCGCGCACGCCGCTGCCATGCGGGAGCGCGACCAGGCCCGAGAGGCCGCCGCCGC
>NZ_CDXDOR010000078.1:7678-23440 GCF_978021225.1 Frankia sp. CeTa3Moorea
GCGGCGGCCGAGCGGGTGGCGCTGGTCGAGCAGAGCCAGGACCGGCTCGCCGAGAGCTTCCGAGCGCTGTCCGCGCAGGCTCTGGAGGGCGCGAGCCGTCAGTTGGTGGAGCTGGCCTCCGCCCGGCTGGATGAGGCCGGCGCCCGTGCCCGCGGCGACCTCGACGCCCGTCGTTCGGCGGTCGAGAGCATGGTGACGCCGCTGCGGGAGGCCCTCGGGCGGATGGAAGACCGGCTGCGGGAGCTGGAGACCGCGCGCACCGAGGCCTACGCGGCGCTCGTCGAGCAGGTGCGGTTCGCCCGCGAGGCGTCGGAGAACCTCCGGTCGGAGACCGCCGCGCTCGTGACCGTGCTGCGCCGGCCCCAGGCCCGCGGTGCCTGGGGCGAGATGCAGCTGCGCCGGGTGGCGGAGGTGGCCGGCATGCTCAACCGCTGCGACTTCACCGAGCAGATGACGATCCAGGGCGACGACGGCCCGCAACGGCCCGACATGGTCGTCCATCTTGCCGGTGGCCGCAACGTGGTCGTCGACGCGAAGGTTCCGCTCAGCGCGTTCCTGGAGGCCGCCGACACGACGGACGAGGACCATCGCGCGCGCCGGATGGCCACCCACGCCCGCCAGCTGCGTGCGCATGTCGACGGCCTCGGCGCCAAGTCCTACTGGCGGCGGCTGCCGTCGTCCCCGGAGTTCGTGGTGCTCTTCGTCCCCGCCGAGGCGTTCCTGGCCCCTGCCCTCGATCACGATCCCGGCCTGCTCGAACACGCCGCCGGCAAGAAGGTCATCATCGCCACCCCAACCACGCTGATCGCCATGCTGCGCACCATCGCCCATGCTTGGACTCAGGATGCGCTGACCGCACGGACGAAAGAGATCTTCGAGCTGGGTCGCGACCTCTACACCCGCCTCGGCACCCTGGGCGAACACGTCGATCGCCTCGGTCGCTCGCTCGGCCGGGCGGTGGGGGACTTCAACGCCACCGTCGGCTCGTTGGAAAGCCGGGTGCTGACCCCCGCCCGCCGGCTCGCGGCCATGGAAGTCGTCGAGGCGGGGCTCCCCAGTCCGGTTCCGGTGGAGACCGGCGTGCGGCCGCTGTCCGCCGCCGAGCTCCTGAGGAGTACCGGGGAGGGCGCGACGACCGGGCGGGGTGGCGCCATAGAGGACCTCGGAGTCGATGCCGGGTATCAGACCTCTGACGGCGCAGATCCGGTCAGATGAGACGCAGACGACTAGTATAAGGAGGCTTAAGCAACGGAAAGCAGTGAGATCGACACCGAAAGCTCAAATACGAGAGCCGATGCGCATGTCTGGCGCATCGCCCTGACGCATTGGAAATCTGCGGGCGGTACCTTGCCTTCGTGAGTGTGCCGCCTCACCGGCAGTCGGCCGGACCGCCGGGCAGATCCGCACGCGCTCGCGGGCATGACGATCTGTACGCCCGCAGCTCGCGCGGTCGGGCGAGTGGGCCGCCGCCCACGCTGTTCACGGGCAGCCGCCGGGGCCTCACCGCGCTCGGCACCGGCATCCTCGTCCTCGTCCTCGGTGGGCTAGGTGCCATCGTGGACTCCGCGATCTTCGGTTCCCTGAAGTTCGCCTTCGGCGTGCTGTTCATCGGCTCGTGCGTCCTCGCCGCGGTCCGCGTGCATGCGGATGACCTCATCGGCGTAGTGATCATGCCGCCGCTCGCCTACGCGCTCATCGCCCTCGGCGTCGGCTACCTGAACCCCGCGGCCGGGGACGGCAGCTCCGGCCTGCGCAACAAGGCCATCGACGTCGGCTCGGAGATGATCTTTCACGCTCCGATCCTGCTGACGGCCTTCATCCTGGTGGCCGTCATCGCGCTCTTCCGGGGTCGCCGCGCCCAAGTGGCGCGCCGCGAGCGGCAACGTTCCCTCTCGCAGTCGGCCGCCGAGCGCCAACGCCGGTCGTAGTAGGCCCGGACCGCCGCTTCCCCGCGCCGGTTCCCCACGCCAGGTCGGCCGTACCGCCACAATCGACCCATGAGTAAATCCGCGCCCTCAATAAAAACAATAACAGGCATGTAGCTGGAACGGCCGACGACAAACACCGGCAACGCGACCACACCTATTGCCACAGCTCGTGCTAGATTCCATGCCGCATCACGCACCCGCCGCTCAGGCGCACTTCCACTGGCCTATCGGGTGCCGCATCCCCTGGAGGCGGCGGACGTAGGGAGGCCCGCTTGTCGTGCACGTCTCACGCTTTCTCCGGCGAGCACGTCCTGTCCGCTGGTGAGCCGGCCGGGTCCCGGTGACCGCCAGTCCCTGCTCAGCGGGGAGAACCCCGGTGATCCCGATGTTGCGCTACCGGTCTCTCGACACGCAGCCGCCACGCGGCCCGCGACGTCGGCTGATCCCCTTCTCAACCTTCATGCGGCACTGCGCCATCATCGCCGCCTCCGGCCGGCAGGCGCTCACCGTGTCGAAATATGCCGCCTCCCTGCGCGCGGCCACCTCGTCGGCCAACCCGGTCGTCATCACCTTCGACGACGGCGGCGTGGAAACCTTGAAGGCTCTCCGCCGACTGGCCGAGACGGGTCTGACGGCGACGGTATTCGTGACCAGTTCGCGGGTCGGTGATCCGGGCTATTTCAACCGGACCGACCTTCATCGAATACGGGGTCTCGGGATAGAAATCGGCGGGTCCGGTCACACCGGACGGCGGCTGGACGAGCTGGCGCGGACCGACGTGATCGCCGAACTGACGCTGTCGCGTCGTCGGCTGGCCGTGGCGACCGGGGACGAACCTCGCACGTTCGCCTACCCCCTCGGCGGATACGACCCGTCCGTACGCCAGCTTGTGATCTCGGCCGGCTACAGTTCGGCCTGCGCGGTACGCGACGTCCTCTCGCATCCCGCCGACGACCGCTTCGCCCTCGCTCGGTTGACCGTCGAGGCGAACACGCCCGACAGCCGGCTTCTCGCGTGGTTGGAAGGCGTCGGGCGGCCCGCGCCGCCTCCCACGGTGCCACGAGCCCACACCCATCGGTTTCGGCGCGCAGCCCGTCAGCCCGGTCTTTTCACCCCCCGGCTCGGTCAGCCTGATCCTGGCCCGGTAACCGGCACCGGGGACCCGGGCGACCTCGCATCCCCCAGCCTCAGCTCGCCATCACAGGCCCTGCCGGAGCACTGAGCAGTCCGAACAAACTGAGCAGTCCGAACAAACTAAGCAGTCCGAACAAACTGAGCAGACGGGGTGGCGGCGGTACTCCGCCCGCGGGCGGTCAGCGAGAGTGCCACGGCGTCCCGCGGCGGGTCGGTGCGCAGGGCCAGATCACCGAGCGGACTGGTCACCCCGAGCCAGTACCGCTCGTTGCGGTAGTGGTGCAAACGATGCCCTCGCCACAACCGCCGGTAGTAGGCCGTGCGCGGGGGGACCCGGGTATGGATGAGGAAATGCGTCCAGTCGTAGACGAGCGCACCCATCCCGAGGCAGAGCGCGCCGGTCGCCGCCCACGGCGGCCCGAGCAGCGCCGGCGCCGCGACGGCGACGGTTCCGCTGATCACCTCGCGGGGGCGCAAGAACATCGTGTCGAGGTTGGTCGGATCGCGGTGATGCTGCTCGTGCCCGTAGCCGGCAAGCTGGTAACCGATCGATCCCAGCCGACTGCCCGGCCGGGCGTGGAGCAGTATCCGGTGCACACTCCACTCGACGAAGGGCTGCGCCGCCACGGCAGCCACCGCGACGCCGGTGTCCCGGATCCGCCACGGGCCTCGGACCGCCCGCAGGGCGGCAAGCGCCCCCACGCAACCAAGCAGGACGGGGGGCCGTGGATGGCGCAGGAACCCGCGTGCCGCACCCGCCAGCGTCCGGACCTCCGCGGCGCTGCCGTGCGGTCCCGGGGGGTCGAGGCGCGCGAACACCCTCGCGGGGACGGAAGGTCGCGGGTAGAGCACCATGCGACCACCTCCCGACCAGATCGGAGTCGGAACGGAACCGGAACAGCATGGAAACTGTACGGAACTCCGACCGGACCGGCGACTTGGATCGGAGCTGCGACCGGAGTGGCGACCGGGACAGCGGCGGCTCAGAACGGGACGGTGGAGTACGCCTGCAGCTTGGTGAGCTGATGCTGGCTGTCCACTCGGCGGATGGTGCCCGAGCGTGACCGCATCACCAGCGAGGACGTGTTCGCCCCGCCCGGCCGGTACCGCACCCCGGCGAGCAGTTCGCCGTCCGTGATGCCGGTCGCCACGAAGAAGACGTTGTCACTGTCGACGAGGTCCCGGGTGGACAGTACCCGGGTCGGGTCGCCCCCGAGGTCGGCGACCTTGCGATACTCCGCGTCGTCCCGCGGCCACAGCCGGCCCTGGATCACTCCGCCCAGGCAGGTCACCGCGCAGGCCGTGATGATCCCCTCGGGAGTGCCGCCGATCCCTAGCAGCAGGTCCACGCCGGTGTCCGCCGAGGCGGCCATCACCGCTCCGGCGACGTCGCCGTCGGAGATCAGCTTAACTCGGGCGCCGGCCGCCCTGATCTGCTCGACCAGTTGGCTGTGCCGGGGCCGGTCCAGGACCACCACGGTGACGTCCCGCGGGAGGATCTCCTTGGCCTTCGCCACGGCGCGGATGTTGTCCTCCACCGAGGCCGTGATATCCACCGCCCCGGCCGCCTCCGGGCCGGTGACCAGCTTCTCCATGTAGAAACACGCGCTCGCGTCGTACATCGAGCCACGCTCGCTGACCGCCATGACCGAGATGGCGTTATTCATCCCTTTGGAGGTCAGCGTCGTACCGTCCACGGGATCCACGGCGACGTCGCACTCGGGCCCCTCCCCCGAACCGACCACCTCGCCGTTGAACAGCATGGGGGCCTCGTCCTTCTCCCCCTCGCCGATCACGACGACCCCGCGCATCGAGACGGTGCCGACCAGGCGGCGCATCGCGTCGACGGCGGCCCCGTCCGCACCGTTCTTGTCACCACGGCCGACCCAGCGCGCCGCGGCGAGCGCGGCTGCCTCGGTTACCCGGACAAGTTCGAGCGCGAGGTTGCGATCCGGAGCCTGTCCCTGCACGGCCAGCGTGTCGGGCACGGACGAGGCGTCGGAAGGCCTGGAGACGGAGGATTCAGCAGTGGAAGACACGGCCCCGAGCCTAGTTCGGGAGCCCCGTCGGCGCCCGAGATAGGCCCAGAGTGACGCCGAATATACCTTCATGACCCTATCCCGTCGCGAAGGTGTGCCTGCGGCCGTCCGGCAAATCCGGCCTGTCGTCGACACGACACCTCGAATCCGCCGAAGAGGCACGCAACCTTCAACCCGGTACGCGCGTCCAACGAAGCATCGGGCAGCCGTCACGCGGAGGGGGCGTGACGGCTGCCCGACAGGTCCCGGCCTGGCCGGTTCCTCACCCCGCGCTGCCCGATAAGGCCCTCCAGCCGGGCGAGAGCCTGAACACACCACCACCCCTGCGAGCCGCCCAGACGTGGTCTGGGTGCCCATCCGGGGGCTCGGACCTGGAAGATGGGGACGTGGCACGACGACGCGGTCAGGAAACGATCAGAGACATGGCGCTCTCTCTCGCCGTAGTCATGGCGGGTGTCCTGCTCTTCGTCATCTTCGTCATGCCCCGCGGAAGCGACGAGCCCACGGTCAAGGTCGTCGCGACGAGTGAGCCGATGGCGGCGTTCGCCCGCCAGGCGCCCTACTCCCCACTCGGGCCGGCTGGCCTGCCCTCCTATTGGAAGCCGACCTCCATCCGCCTGACGCTGCCCACCGGTGGTGCCGACGGTGGTCCCGCCGAGGCGACGATCGGCTATGTCGTCGATCGGCCCGACCATCGGACGTTCGCTCGCTTCGTCGAGAGCAACGCTCCCACCGCGGTCCAGCGGATCCTGGGGAACCGACCGGCCAACGGCACGGTCGATGTGGAAGGCGTCACCTGGCAGCAACGCCGGGACGGCGATGGGCATCTCGCGCTCACCCGGACCGACGGCGGCGTCACCGTGATCGTGGATGATGGAGGCGGCAAAGGCGGGGCGAATCAGGCCGATCTGGTCACCCTCGCCGCGTCACTGCGACCGGTCGTTCCCGCCGCCACGAACTGATCGCGCCGCCGGTGCGAGCCTGGTCGGTGCGAACCCGGTCGGTGCAAGCCGCCCGGTCAGCGCGAACCCGGTCAGCGCTGGACGGCGACCGCGATGACGGGAGGCCGTGCGGGCGCGACGGCCGTTGCGGCCGGTGGCTGGCCCCCACCCTCCAGCGCGGTGGCGGCCGGGATGAGAATCGCCATGCCGATGACCAGCCCGGCCGCCCGACGTAGCAGCGGGCCCGTCGTCGGCATCCGCCATCCGAGGTGGGCGCCGCCACCCCGCGTCCCGGTCATCCCACCCCTCGGCACGGCACCCACGGCGGCAACCGAAGGTGGAGCGTGCTCTCGGGCGAGGTCGCCGAGAGGCCGGCGACGAGGCGTCGGGCGTAGCGCGGGCATTGCTACCTCCGGACTGGATGTCCTGCGGGTAACGGCCGGTGTGCCAGGCCGGACGTGCTCCGTCTCGGACCGCGACCGACCTGAAACGCCGTGCAGTGACCTTGTACTATGAATCTCTACCGGACCGACCGGGTTCAGCCATGATTGTTCCTTGTTGGATATCATGTTGGCCAGGCGGAGGGGAAATCGCCACGCCGGTGCCCCCTGGCCGTCGGGTCGCCCAACGGTGGATGCTGAGTCGGGGCCGAACCCGTAATCACCGATAGCCCACCGGGACCGAGCCGCAAACGCCGATGGCATCCTGAAACGATGGCACCCCGAGGCAGGGGCCTCCCCGCTCCGCCGGGGCCGGCCCGGAACCGCGCGGTCCACGGATTGAGCGGACCTCGCTATAGAGGGTTGTAGAGGCATAGAGGGTTCTAAAGGATAGAGGGCCGCAGAGGCGGCACGGAGGTGGCCATGCCCGAAGCATTCAACGACAGCCCTACCGGTCACGCCTCGGGCTCCGCCGATGTCCCCCCGCCGGGCGTCCCGGCCCCACCGGTCACCTACGAGGCCGCGCGGGCCGAACTCGAGGAGGTCGTCCGCCGGTTGGAGGCCGGCGGGGTGAGTTTGGAGGAGTCACTGATCCTCTGGGAACGGGGCGAGGAGCTCGCCAGGACCTGTCAGGCGCTGCTCGACGGCGCCCGCGCTCGACTGGCCGCGGCGACTCCACTCTCCTGAGCGTCTCCTGATCTCCTGATCTCCTGAGCGAGCGGCCCCTCCAGCCGACCGGGCCGCCGGGCCTGCTCAGCCGTCCACGACCGTCGCGCGCAGCGTTCCGCCCGCCACCCGGATGGCGAGCCCGTCCCCGGCCGCAACCTCGGCAGGCCCGCGCACAACCGCACCATCCACGGTGCGCTGCACCACGGCGTACCCGCGGTCGAGGGTCGCCGCCGGCGACAGCGCGCGCATCCGGGCGCGGGTGGCGGCCAGATCGTTCCCGGTCACATCTATCATGTGGCGGACGCAGCGGCGCGAACGGGCGAGGAGCGCCGACACGTCGTCCGCTCTGCGGCCCACGTCGCGCGTGGGCGTTGCGAGCACGGGGCGCCCCCCGGTGTCCGCCAGCCAACGTTCCTCCCGGTCGAGCCGGTGCTCGACGACCCGCCGGGCCCGGGCCCGCAGCTGGGCGACCGCGATCGCCTGCTCACCGACGTCCGGCACCACCCTCTTCGCCGCGTCCGTCGGCGTGGAGGCGCGGACGTCGGCGACAAAATCGAGCAAAGGGGTGTCCTGCTCATGTCCGATTGCCGACACCACCGGGGTACGCGCGGCCACGACGGCCCGCAGCAGCGCCTCGTCAGAGAAGGGCAGCAGATCCTCCAGCGACCCGCCGCCACGAGCGATGACGATCACCTCCACTTCGGCACGCGCGTCGAGTTCCCGCAGCGCGTCGATGACCTGGGCGACCGCGAGAGGCCCCTGGACGGCTACTTCCCGTAACACGATACGCACCGCCGGCCAGCGACGGCGCGCGTTCTCGACCACGTCCCGCTCCGCCGCGCTGGCCCGCCCGGTGATCAGACCGACGGCCGCCGGGAGGAACGGAGGACGCCGCTTACGGGACGCGGCGAACAGCCCCTCGGCCGCCAGCGTGGCCTTGAGCTGTTCGAGCCGGGCCAGCAGCGCACCGGCACCGAGCGGGCGAATCTCAACAACCGCAAGGGCCAGCGTGCCTCGGCCGGGGTGGAACGACGGCTTGCCCCACACCACGACGCGGGCCCCGTCGACGAGCGCCGGCCCCACCGCGTCGCACACCGCGCGCGGGCAGGTGACCCGCAGGGACACGTCGGCCACCGGGTCCCGCAGGGTGAGGAAGACCGTTCCCATCCCGGGACGGCGGACGATCCCGGTCACCTGCCCCTCGACCCACACTCGCCCCAGCCGGTTGATCCACTCTCCCAGCGCGCGCGACACGCTGCGGACCGGCAGCGGCTGTTCCGGGGACGATGTCAGTGCCACCCGGGCACCGTAACCTCGCCCTCCAGCCTCGCCCTACAACAGTCGGCGGCCCTCGTCACGGCCGGACCGGACGATGTCGCCATCGGGTGATGCATCGCCTAGCCGACTTCCCGGCCGCCGGCCGCCGCGTAGACTCCCACCCATGGGCCGGGTCCTTCTTGCCAAACCGCGCGGCTACTGCGCTGGTGTCGATCGAGCCGTCGTGACCGTGGAGAAAGCACTAGAGCTGTACGGTTCACCGGTCTACGTACGCAAACAAATCGTTCACAACCTTCATGTCGTGAAGACGCTGGAGGCCAAGGGTGCGATCTTCGTGGACGAAACCGACGAGGTGCCGCACGGCGCCACCGTCGTGTTTTCAGCCCATGGAGTAGCACCAACGGTGCACGAAGAGGCGGCGGCGCGCGAGCTCCGCACAATCGACGCCACGTGCCCGCTGGTCACCAAGGTGCATTCTGAAGCCAGGCGGTTCGCCCGCGAGGACTACGACATCCTCCTCATTGGCCACGAGGGCCACGAGGAGGTCGTCGGCACCACCGGGCAGGCTCCGGACCGCATCCACCTCGTGGACGGGCCCGAGGACGCCGCCAGGGTGAAGGTCCGCGATCCGAAGCGGGTGGCCTTCCTCTCCCAGACCACGCTGTCCGTCGACGAGACGATGACGACGGTCGACGCGCTGCGCGAGCGCTTCCCGCACCTGCAGGGTCCACCGAGCGACGATATCTGCTACGCCACGCAGAACCGCCAGGTCGCTGTCAAGGAGATCGCCGGCGCGGTCGACCTGGTCATCGTCGTCGGCTCGCGGAACTCCTCGAACTCGGTCCGGTTGGTCGAGGTCGCGCTCGACGCCGGCGCGCCGGCCGCCTACCTCGTGGACGACTCCACCGAGGTGGACCTGAGCTGGTTCGATGGTGTCGAGACCGTCGGGGTCACCAGCGGCGCATCGGTGCCGGAGGAGCTCGTCACCGGCGTGATGGCCTGGCTCGCCGAGCGGGGCTTCACCGATGTGGAGGAGGTCACGTCCGCGGACGAGCACCTTCTCTTTGCGTTGCCGCCGGAGCTTCGCCGGGAGATGCGTACCCGCGAGCGCGCCGCCAGCTGAGCCCGGACCGCCCCTCACACCAGGCTCGTCGGAGCCACCCTTCCCCGCATCGCGCCGAAGCCCCCGACGTTCCCCTATAGCCATTCTCACTGTCCCCGCATCGCGCCGAAGGCCCCCGAGGCTCCCCCAGGAACCTCACCGAAGGCGAGGTAACGGAAACCCCGAACGGCGCCCTATGCCAGGGGTCCCCGCATCGCGCCGAAGGCGCCATGCGGGGGAGGCCCGACATGTCCTAAGGTCGGCCCTGGGGCCGCGTCCAGGCGGCATCTCGCCGGGACGCGGCCCCAGTGTGCGGTACAGGGCACGTGCGGTACAGGGCACGGGCAGTACAGGTCAAGGGCGACGAGCATCGGGAGAACGGGCGCATGAGCGAGCAGGAATACCGCATCGAGCACGACAGCATGGGTGACGTCCGGGTACCGGTCACGGCCCGGTGGCGGGCCCAGACGCAGCGGGCGGTGGAGAACTTTCCCGTCTCCGGCCAGCGGATCTCCCGCGCGCACATCGCGGCGCTCGCCCGGATCAAAGCCGCCGCCGCGACGGTGAACGCCAAGCTGGACGTGCTCGACGCGGACATCGCCGAGGCGATCGCCGACGCGGCCACGGAGGTGGCCCGTGGTGACTGGGACGACCAGTTCCCCCTGGACGTCTTCCAGACCGGCAGCGGCACCTCGTCCAACATGAACACCAACGAGGTGCTGGCCTCGCTCGCCTCCGAGCGCCTCGGCCGCCCGGTTCACCCGAACGACCACGTCAACGCCTCGCAGTCCTCGAACGACGTCTTTCCCTCATCGATCCACATCGCCGCCACCCAGGGCATCGTCGGCGACCTGATCCCGGCCCTGGAGCACCTTGCCACCGCGCTCGGTCGCAAGGAGACCGAGTTCGCCGACGTCGTGAAGTCCGGCCGGACCCATCTGATGGACGCGACCCCTGTGACACTCGGCCAGGAGTTCGGCGGGTACGCCGCCGCGGTCCGGCTCGGCGTCGAGCGCCTGCAGGTGGCACTGCCCCGGATCGGAGAGCTGCCGCTCGGTGGGACGGCCGTCGGGACCGGCATCAACACCCCGCCCGGCTTCTCCGCCGCGGTAATCGAGGAACTGTCCGCCAGCACCGGTCTTCCCCTGACGGAGGCACGCAACCACTTCGAGGCGCAGGCCTCCCGGGACGGCCTCGTCGAGGCGTCCGGCGTGCTGCGGGTGATCGCCCTCTCGCTCTACAAGATTGCCAACGACCTGCGCTGGGCCTCGTCCGGCCCGCGAGCCGGGCTCGGCGAGATCCGGCTGCCCGACCTCCAGCCCGGATCCTCGATCATGCCCGGCAAGGTCAATCCGGTCATTCCCGAGGCGGTCTGTCAGGTCGTCGCCCAGGTCGTCGGCAACGACGCGGCGGTCGCGTTCGGCGGATCAGCCGGGAGCTTCGAGCTCAATGTCATGCTGCCGGTGATCGCACGTAACCTGCTGGAGTCGATCCACATCCTGTCGACGATCAGCCGGCTGTTCGCCGACCGTTGCATCGACGGCATCGTCGCCGACGTCGAACGCTGCCGCCGCTACGCCGAGTCCTCCCCCTCCATCGTGACGCCGCTGAACAAGTACATCGGCTACGAGGAGGCCGCGAAGGTCGCCAAGATCTCGCTCGCCGAGGAGAAGACCATTCGCGAGGTCGTTCTCGAGCGCGGTTACGTTGAGGCGGGCAAACTCACCGAGGCACAGCTCGACGCCGCGCTCGACGTGCTGTCGATGACCCACCCGTAGCCGAAGCTCGTCGGGCGGCCTCTCCCCCCCCGACCGTCGCGTCTCCCGGACACCTCCGTGACCCACGGGGGTGTCCCGTCCCAACAGCGCGACCCGACAGGCGGCGACCCGACAGGCGGCGACCGACGGCGCGGCGGGAGCCGTGGAAGACCCCCCAGACAGCCTCCACGACCCCCGCTAGAGGTTTAACGGGCCGGCGGCGGATTGGTTACGGGTGGCGGGTGCCTCAATTTCACCTGCCGGCACGACGGCCCGGCCCGACGGCAGGGCCCGGTGGCCTGGCGGCGGGAGCCCGGCGGCCTGGCGTCGCCAGTCCTCGACAGGTTCCCACCAGTTGGACTCGAAAAGCTCTCAACCGGAACCACACCGGCACATATGGCGGGCATGACGGCACACCTCGGCCATCACAGAAGGGTTCGCGACACCTACCTCGAGTGATAATCCGCAGGTGAAGCGACTCCCGAGAAATTTCCCAGAAGAAATGGACGTAACAAGCACGGCCAACGTGCCGACCCGACCCGTCCGGCCGGATAGCCTCGGGTTTACCGGAGACCGATAGATTGCGGGGGATGTGACGATGTTCGACTACGACGTCCTCGTCATCGGATCCGGGCCGGGCGGGCAGAAGGCCGCGATCGCAGCGGCCAAGCTCGGCCGACGGGTCGCGATCGTCGACAAACGGGAAATGATCGGTGGTGTCAGCATCAACACTGGCACGATCCCGTCCAAGACGCTGCGGGAAGCGGTCCTTTATCTGACCGGCATGTCACAGCGTGAGCTGTACGGGTCGAGCTACCGGGTAAAGGATGACATCACCGTCGGTGACCTCTCGGCGCGGACCAGACATGTCATCAGCCGCGAGATCGACGTGATTCGCAACCAGCTCAGCCGTAACCACGTCACCCTGCTGACGGGACTGGCCAGCTTCGTCGATCCGCACACCGTGAACGTGCGGGCGGGCGGCGAGGACACCGAGGACCGCCGGATCCAGGCGGAAAGAATCATCATCGCCACGGGCACCCGCCCGGCGCGGCCGGACACGGTCGACTTCGACGGACGGACTGTCGTCGACAGCGACCAGATCCTGGCCCTGGAGAAACTGCCCCGGTCGATGGTCGTCGTCGGCGCCGGTGTGATCGGTATCGAATACGCCTCGATGTTCGCCGCGCTCGGCACGAAGGTGACCGTCGTCGAGCGCCGTGACCGGATGCTCGACTTCTGCGACCTCGAAATCGTCGAGGCGTTGAAGTACCAGCTCCGCGATCTTGCGGTGACCTTCCGTTTCCGCGAGTCGGTCGTCTCCGTGGAACGCCACAACGGCGGTACCCTCACCCTGCTCGAAAGCGGGAAGAAGCTCCCGGCGGACACGGTGATGTATTCGGCCGGGCGGCAGGGGCTCACCGACATCCTCAACCTTCCGGCGGCCGGCCTTTCCGCGGACAACCGCGGCCGGATCAAGGTCGGCTCGGACTTCCGCACGGAGGTCGACCACATCTACGCGGTCGGCGACGTGATCGGATTCCCCGCTCTCGCGGCGACGTCAATGGAACAGGGACGTCTCGCGGCCTACGCCGCCTGCGGCGAGGACGTCAACGCCATGCGGGCCGAGCTGATGCCGATCGGGATCTACACGATCCCGGAGATCTCCTATGTCGGCAGCACCGAGGACGAGCTGACCGAGCAGGCCATCCCGTTCGAGGTGGGCATTGCCCGGTACCGGGAGCTGGCCCGCGGAGCCATCCTCGGTGACTCGTACGGGATGCTGAAGCTACTGGTCAGCCCGGACGACCGGCGCCTTCTCGGGGTACACGTCTTCGGTACAGGAGCCACCGAACTCGTCCACATCGGACAGACCGTGATGGGCTGCGGTGGCACCATCGACTACCTCGTCGACAGCGTCTTCAACTATCCGACGCTCGCCGAGTCCTACAAGGTCGCGGCTCTGGACGCGATGAACAAGATGCGCGCGGTCGCCCGCTTCAGCGGCTGAATAGGCTCGGCGACATCCCGGTGTTCCACCGTGGTTGCACCGGCAGGTGACGCCCCAGGAGCGCCCGTGCCACTCGATCCCGCCAGTCTCGATCTGCCGATCTGCCTGACCTGCGGGATCCAGTACGGTGCGGTCCGGGGCGACTGCCCGGTGTGCGAGGACGAACGACAGTACGTCGGCTGGGACGGTCAGCGGTGGACCTCGCGGGCACGGCTGCGGGCCGCAGGATACCGCGGGGTACCGCGCCCCGAGGGGGACCGCGTGTTTGGCGTCGGCGCCGAACCGAAGATCTCCATCGGGCAGCGGGCCCTGTTGGTCCGCACGGACGAGGGCAACATCCTCTGGGACTGCGTGCCCTTCCTCGACGACGATCTCGCGGGTCAGGTTGATGCGCTCGGCGGCATCCGCGCCATCGCCGTCAGCCACCCGCACTTCTACGGCGCCATGGTGGACTGGAGTCACGCCTTCGGCGGAGTGCCGATCTACATCCACGCCGCCGACGCCGCCTGGATCGGCCGGACCGGCGATGCGATCGTGCTCTGGTCCGGCGACACCCACCGGATCGGCCCGGGGCTGACCCTCGTCAACGGCGGTGTGCACTTCGCCGGTGGCACGGTCCTGCACTGGGCGGACGGGGAGAACGGGCGCGGTGCGCTGTTCTCCGGCGACATCCTGCAGGTGGTGCAGGACCGGCGGTGGGTGAGCTTCATGTACAGCTACCCGAACTACATCCCGGAACGGCCCGGGGCGGTCCGGCGGGCGGTCGCGCTCCTCGAACCCTTCGATTTCGAGGTCGTCTACGGCGCGTTCTGGCAGGCGATCGTCCGCGCCGGCGGTCGGGCCGCCGTGCGCCGCTCCGCCGAGCGCTATCTGCGGTTCGTGGCGGACGACACGCCCCAGGGACCGGTTCCACCCGAGTCCCGGGCTCCTCGCCCCACGACGTCATAAGCCGACGAAAGGTAAGCCGCTATTACCGGATCGGGCCGGCTAATGGCGGGCAAGCATAGGCTGATCAGGGTGGAGCTGTCCTCGTTCTGCCCGCGCTACCACCATGCCGTCGAGACCATTGGGCGGCGCTGGACCGGGGCCATCGTGCGCGCGATGCTGGCCGGCGCAACCCGGTTCTCCGAGATCACGACGGCGGTGCCCAACCTGTCCGACCGGCTCTGTTCCGTGCGGCTGAGAGAACTTGAAGCCGAAGGGATGGTCAGACGCACCGTCGTCCCGGACACGCCCGCGCGGACCGAGTACCACCTGACCGCGAAGGGAGCGGACCTCGCAGATACGGTCGCGGCCCTCTCCCTCTGGGCCGAGACCTGGCTCCCCGACCCATGCTGCTGACCCGCCCTGGCGGCCCGCCCTGCTGGCCTAGGGCTGCTCGGCACCCCGGCTGGATCAGGCCCGCATGGGTCCGGTCAGCGCACCAGCCCGGCCTGCTGGGACGCCCTGGTCAGCTTCGCGCCCAGCTGGCCGGAAATCTGCTCGGGCGCCACCCACCGAACCTGCGTCGTGGCGCTCTCCCGCACCGCGAGGCTGCGGTCCTCGACGTGGAAGAGATAGGTCATGTCGTAGTGCACGTGCTCGGGTTCACCGAGGATCGGCGCGGCGTCGACGATTCCGACCTCCACGTCGAACGGGAGGATCCCGCCCGGGATCACCGCGTCGGCCTCGACACCTGCCCGGCGCGCGGCGAGCCCGAGCGCGGCGCCGAGCAGCGAGGAGTCGTCGGCATCTACATGACCGCCGGGCATCCGCCAGACCGCGGTGGACGGCTCCAGGATCTCCAGCACCCGCCAGTCCGGGGACACGATCGCGGCTCGGCACGTGACGTGGGCCGGCATCGTGCTACGGGCTGTGATGGATGGCCCGTGCAGAGCCAGCACGACCAAGGACCGCATGAGGTCCACTTCATCCGGGTTTGCCTCGATGTAGCCCAAGGCCACACCGATCACCGCGTTGTTGGTGACCGCCACGCTTAAGGAACGTACAGGCATCGGGCGCCAATCACGGCGCACTGGGACGGGACACACCGAAACTCGTGTCGCACCGACATCCTCACTTACAGTGATAAAAAAGGTAACAGAACGGACCGAATCGGAATTCCGGCAGCTAGAAAGGGGGCTTCACCCGCGAGGGGATCCACCACCGGCCGAGGAAGGCGGAAACTGGAAGCAGTGGCACCAACACCCCAGGTAGTCGCCACCCCCATGCGACCCATCCCCTTCTTGCGATTACGGAAGGTAGTTGTTGGTACCGGCGTGCCGCCCCGCCCATCCCTGCGCGTCCAGCCCCCTCGGGGCGACCATCACCATCGACCCCGCCAAGGACTAAGCGGACAAACAGGGCAAGCAGCATCCGCAGTGCGGATACCCGGCGACTAACCCCTCAAACCTCACCTATGACACAAATCCGAAAGCTCGGCCGCCCCGACGCACGATCTCGACCCCCGACCCGACGTGATGC
>NZ_CDXDOR010000079.1:0-20237 GCF_978021225.1 Frankia sp. CeTa3Moorea
GTCGGGGCCGGGGTAGTCGGGGCCGCGGCGAACGCCCGGCCCGCGGTCGCAGCCGCGGCCGACTCCTTCCGATAACGGACCCGTTCGGCCGCGGCCTTCCTGGCCGCCGCCGCCGCGGCGGCGGCCTGCGCCGCCCTGCGGGCCCGCGCGGCGGCGGCCTGACGTTCCCTGGCCTGCCGTTCCAGCAATGCGTAGCGGGATTCGAGCCGCTGCAGCAGACTGCGCTGTTCGGCGGCGGACGCCTCGATGGACCGCTTCCGCGCGGCGAGCCGCATGACGATCTTCCTCTTGCCCGCGAGTGCCATGTCAGCGCTCCGGCGTGCCTCGGTGAGATCCCGACGCGCGAGCCGCAGGCCGGTGTCCGCCACACGTTGCCGGCGGGCCAGCGCATCGACCGTACCGGCCCGGTCGAGTACCTGTCGGGGGTCGCCGGTCAGCAGCAACGACAGTTGCCCGAATCCCCCGGCCCGATCCGCCGACACCGCCAACCCCCGATGTTTGTCCGCGGCCTGCCGTACAGCATCGTCAGCACGGTCGACCCGCCCGGCCGCGGCGGCCGCGGCCCGCTCGGCCTCGGCCAGCCGAATACGTTCGGCGTTGAACACCTCGGTGGCAATCGCCGTCTGACGCGTGGATTCGTCCAGCCGTACCCGGGTACCGTTGATCTCCGCCTGCAGACTCTCCAGGCTCCCCGGGCTCCCCGGGGCCGACCCGGAGGCCGGAGTCGCCGGCGCCGCCCAGGCGGATCCGGCAAACCCCCAGACAACCGGAGGCCCGGCGACGAGAATGCCGACCAGTCCGAGAACAATGGGCGCTCCGGCTTTCGGGCGCCATCCGGTCGGATCGTTCCCGGTCGGCTGGGGACCGTCGGTCGGGCCGGCGGCGGGAGTCTGCCTTGCGACGTGTTTCGAAGTTCGCTGGCCGAACCGGGATGGCGGGACAGCACGGGGACGGCGGGGCCCGGGGCGCGGTTCGCCGGCGCTATGCCAGCCCTCCGTGGGGACACTGCTCACACCGCCGGACGGTAACTCTATGCAGTTATACAGTCACGGAAGCACGCCGTGACGAGCGGAGAGTCTCCAAGTACCCACCGCCAGCCGACGAGATCGGGTCACAGGCCACCCAATTTAGCGATTTCACACGTCAGAAACAGCTAAGACATAGGTCGGGAACAGATCTTGCCGACTCTTCGGACCCGAGGATCCGGGACGAGCGCAGCGTGGCCGGGGACCGGGTGAGCGCAGTCCGCGCATCGCGCGGGGAATGACAGGAGAGACATGGACAAATTGAATTCGGGCGATACCGCGTGGATGCTCATCAGTTCCGCGATCGTGCTGTTCATGACGCCCGGACTGGCGTTCTTCTACGGTGGCATGGTCCGAGCGAAGAACGTGCTCGGAATGATCATGCAGAATTTTTTCTGCATCGGGATCGTCACGCTGATCTGGTCGGTCATCGGGTTCAGCGTCGCATTCGGCGAGGGTAACGGCTTCTGGGGCGGAATCGACTTCTTGGCGCTCCAGGACCTCTCCGGCAGCGACGGCGCGATCCCGTACGTCGTGTTCGTCGCCTTCCAGCTGATGTTCGCGATCATCACGCCCGCCCTCATCACCGGCGCGATCGCCGATCGGATGAAGTTCAGCGCCTTCGCGATCTTCATCCCGCTCTGGTCGCTGCTGGTCTACTCGCCGATCGCACACTGGGTGTGGGCGAGCAAGGGCTGGTTGTTCGAGCGCGGCGCGTTGGACTTCGCGGGCGGCACGGTCGTCCACGCCAACGCCGGTATCGCGGCGATCGTGCTGGCACTGGTCCTCGGCAAGCGGGCCGGTTGGCCGACCGGCGACTTCCGTCCCCACAACGTCCCGTTCGTTCTCCTGGGCACCGGCATCCTGTGGGTCGGATGGTTCGGGTTCAACGCGGGTTCCGCGCTGGGCGCCAACAAGGTCGCCGGGTACGCCCTACTCAACACCCAGATCGCGACCGGCGTCGCGATCCTCGGATGGCTCGCGGTCGAGCAGCTGCGCGACGGCAAGGCGACCACCCTGGGAGCCGCGTCCGGCGCGGTCGCGGGTCTGGTAGCCATCACCCCGGCCTGTGGTTTCGTCTCTCCGATGGGTTCGATCGCCGTCGGCGGCATCGCTGGCGTCGTCTGCGCCCTGGCCACCTCGATCAAGGGCAAGGTCGGCATCGACGACTCGCTCGACGTCGGTGCGGTCCACCTGGTCGGCGGTGTGCTCGGCGCCCTGCTGACCGGCCTCTTCGCCACTGTCGACACGAACGAGGCCGGCAAGGACGGCGTCTTCTACGGCGGCCCGTGGAGCGTCTTCGGGGAGCAGGCGCTCGCCGTCGGCGCGACGCTGGGCTACTCGGCCGTCGTGACGGCAATCATCGCTCTCGCCCTGAAGTACACCATCGGTCTCCGGCTGAACGCCGACGACGAGATCGCCGGCATGGACGAGGCGTTGCACGGGGAGACGGCGTACCGCTTCACGTCCATCGGCGGTAGCGGCTCGCTGCCCACGAGCAGCATCAGCCCCGTCAAGGTGCCCGAGGAGGCCCAGGCATGACCAAGCTCGTCACCGCCGTCATCAAGCCGTTCAAGGTCGACGACGTGAAGGCGGCGCTCGAGACCCTGGGCGTGCACGGACTGACGATCTCCGAGGTCCAGGGCTACGGCCGGCAGAAGGGCCACACCGAGGTCTACCGCGGCGCCGAGTACAAGGTCGACTTCGTGCCGAAGATCAAGATCGAGGTGGTCGTCGCGGACGGGGCGGTCGACGATCTGGTCGCGGCGATCACGTCGTCGGCGCAGACCGGCAAGATCGGCGACGGCAAGATCTGGGTCGTTCCGGTCGAGTCGGTGGTACGGGTCCGTACCGGCGAGCGGGGGGCGGACGCGCTGTAGTAGTGCCGGGCGTGGCAACGCCACCGCGGCACGGCTCCACCGCACCACCCGACTCCATCCATCACCGTTACCACGCACCACCCGGCACCACGCACCACCCGCGACACCGCACGATCCGGCACCACCCGAGACCACAGTTGCGCTGGTGCGCGTTTCTGTGTCCTCGGCTCGGCGCTCCGCTGGCCGTGATCGATCCAGATCCGAGATCGATCACGGCCAGACGGCCGAACGGAGGAGGACAGCCATGACGGACCGCCTGGAGATCCTCAAGGGCCGCTCCGAGCGCCTGCCCACGGCGACCGGCCCACGGCTGCGCCGCATCCTCACCGACCTCGCCGACCATGCCCTAGTCGACCTGTTCGGCGATCCCGGGCCGGGAATGGCCCTGGTGGCCGTCGGCGGCTACGGACGCGCGGAGCCCGCGTTCGGCAGCGATCTCGACCTCGTCCTCGTCCACGACGGCAAACAGAACGACATCTCCGCCGTCGCCGACGCGGTCTGGTATCCGCTGTGGGATTCGGGGGTGGGCCTCGATCACAGCGTGCGCACCGTCGACGAGGCCATCATGGTGGCCGACGGTGACCTTAAGGCCGCGCTCGGCCTGCTCGACGCCCGCCACGTCGCGGGTGACGCGACGCTGGCCACGCAACTCGCCCAGCGGGCTCGCGCCCGGTGGCGGTCCCATGCCCCGAAACGACTGCCCGAGCTCGCCGAGGCCGTCGCGGAACGGGCCGCCCGGCTCGGTGAGGTCGCGTTCCTGCTCGAACCCGACCTGAAGGAATCCCGCGGCGGGCTACGTGACGTCCATGCCCTGCACGCCCTCGCGGCGGCCTGGGTCGCCGAGTCCCCCTCCGAGCGGGTAACCGCCGCCGGTCAGGTGCTGCTCGATGCCCGCGGCGAGATCCGCCGGCTGAGTCGGGGACGAGCCCACGATCGGCTCCTGCTCCAGGACTCCGAGGCGGTCGCCACCATGCTCGGCTACGCCGACGCGCTCGCGCTCGCGCACGCGGTCGCCGACGCCGGACGCGCCATCTCCTGGACCTGGGACACCACCTGGTACCGGGTCGCGGCCGGCCTGCGGTCGGTGGCGCGGTGGCGCGGTGGCGGCCGGCGGCCAGCCCGCCGCCCCCTCGGCGAAGGGGTGGTCGACCAGGACGGCGAGGTCCAGCTCGCCCGGGACGTCGATCCGGCGAAGGACCCGGTCCTGGTGCTGCGGGCCGCCGCCGCGGCCGCACGAAGCGGGCTCCCGCTGGGCCGCTACGCCGTCGACCGGCTGGCCCGGGAGGCTCCACCGATGCCCGACCCCTGGCCTGACGCCGCCCGTGACGCGCTGGTTACGCTGCTGGCCACCGGCGACGCGGCCGTGGGGGTGCTGGAATCCCTCGACCAGGTGGGGCTGCTCGTCCGGCTCATCCCGGAGTGGGCGGCGGTGCGCAGCAGACCACAACGCAATCCCTACCACCGCTACACCGTCGACCGGCATCTGATGGAGGCCGCGGCGCGGGCCGCCGCGCACACCCGCGAGGTGGACCGGCCGGATCTGTTGCTGCTCGGCGCCCTCCTGCACGACATCGGTAAGGGCTTCCCCGGCGACCACACCGACGCGGGCATCGTGCAGATCGAACGGATCGGCCCCCGGCTGGGCCTGCCGCCCGAGGACGTTGACGTGCTTGTCGCCATGGTCCGCCACCACCTGCTTCTCGGCGAGGCCGCGACCAGGCGGGACATCGACGATCCCGGAACAATCGAGAGCGTCGCCGCGTCCGCCGGCAGCGTGCGGATCCTCACCCTGCTGCACCGACTGACTGAGGCCGACTCCCGGGCCACCGGCCCGACCGCGTGGAACGCCTGGAAGGCGCGGCTGATCGGTGACCTCGTCGAGCGGGCCCGGGCCGCCCTCGGCGGCGAGCGGGTCCCGTGTCCCCCGCACCTCGACGATCGGCAGCGTGACCTGCTCGCGCTGCCCGACGAGCACGTTGTCCAGGTCAATCCGCTGCCGGACGAGGGCATGTTCGAGATCGTGGTGGTCAGCGCCGACCACGTCGGACTGCTGGCGATCATCGCTGGTGTCCTTGCGCTGAACCGGTTGGACATCCGGCGGGCCTCGGCCCGGAGGAACGGCGGTCGGGCGCTGCTGCAGGCCGCCGTGGCCGCGCCGCACGGACGGGTACCGGAGCCGGCGCGGCTGCTCGCCGACCTGCGGGCCGCGCTCGCCGGCACCCTCGACGTCGCCGGTCGGCTCGCCGCCCGGGAACGCGACTACGCCGGGGCCAAGCGGTGGACCACGCCCGGCGCACCTCAGGTGATCTTCGATGACGACCTGGGATCGATGACCGTGATCGAGGTACGCGCCCCCGACCAGGCCGGCGTGCTGTACCGGATCGTACGGGCGCTGTCCGGGTTGCGACTCGATGTCGCCACCGCCATCGTCGCGACCCTCGGACTAGACGTGGTGGACGCCTTCTACGTGCGGGAGGCCGATGGTGGTCCGGTGGCGGACGGCGGACGGCGCCGTGAGATCGCGGACGCGATCCTCGCGGCCCTGGGACCGATGGAACCCATGGACCGCGCGGAACCGGCCGGCCGGACCACACAGACGTGATCCAGCCCGCCGGGATCCGCTCGGACCGAGCGTCAGCACCGTCGTGGGAGACGCTATGATGAGCAGGCACGTTGGGAGGCTTCGCCTAGTCCGGTCTATGGCGCCGCACTGCTAATGCGGTTGGGGGCATACACCCCCTCCGGGGTTCAAATCCCCGAGCCTCCGCATCGACCAGGCGTTTTGAACGTATGTTCGGGACGCCTGGACAATTTCAAGATCATGCATGTCTAGTCGGCGGCAGTGGCCTCGGCGGGACCACGGACGGGCGAGTCGAAACGAGGGAATCCCACGGGCCGGGGCCGTCACAGGTCATCTTCGACGGGGGCTGTCTGGTCTTTGTGGGCGCCGCGCATGGTGGGGAAGAGGACGACATCGCGGAGGGTCGGGGCGTCGGTGAGCAGGGCAACGAACCGGTCGATGCCGAGCCCGAGGCCGGACATCGGGGGCATCCCGTATTCCATGGCCTCGATGAAGTCCTCTTCGAGCATCATGGTCTCGTCGTCGCCAGCCTCCCGCAGCGCGGCCTGTTCCTCAAGCCGCTGCCGCTGTTCGGCGGGGTCGACGAGTTCGGAGTAGGCCTTGACGATCTCCACGCCGTTCACCACGACCTGGAACATGTCAAGCGCGGTGGGGTCGGTGTCGCTGCGCCGGGCCAGCGGGACTAGTTCCGCCGGGTGGTGCACGAGGAAGCACGGCTGGACGAGATCGGGTCGGACCGTCTTCTTGTAGAGCAGGTCTACCAGGCCGGCGTAGGACGGGGAGGTCCCGACGTCCAGGCCGAGTTCGGCCACCCGGGCGCGCAGAGCGGGAAGATCACGGACGACGGTGAGGTCGATGCCGGTGCGCCGCTCCACCTCGGCCCGGTAGTCGATCTCCGGCCAGTCGGTGCCGAAGTCGAGCTTGACACCCTCGTAGGTAACCGCCCGGGTGCCGAGGACGTCGTCGAGGACCGTGAGGATCAGTTCGCGGACGAAGGCCATGTTGTCGTGGTAGTCCCAGTAGGCGGCGTACCACTCCAGCATCGTGAACTCCTGGAGGTGCGAGGAGTCCATGCCTTCGTTGCGGAAGTTGCGGCCGAGTTCGTAGACGCGGTCGTAGGCGCCGACGACGATCCGCTTGAGATAGGTCTCGGGGGAGATCCGCAGGTAGAAGTCCTCACCGAGGGCGTTATGCCTGGTGATGAACGGGCGGGCCGCGGCGCCGGACGCTGCCTCTTGCAGCATCGGGGTTTCGACTTCGAGGAAGTCGTTGTCGTCAAGGAAACGCCGAATCCGCCTGATGATGTTCGCTCTGGTCTGGAAGCGTTCCCGGGACTCGGCGTTGACGAGCAGGTCGAGGTAGCGGCGGCGGTAGCGGGCCTCGACGTTGGACAGGCCCTGCCACTTGTCCGGAAGGGCACGCACGGTCCGGTTCAGCACCGTCATCTCGGAGATGGCGACGGTCCGTTCGCCGCGGCGGGTGGTGTAAAGGCTGCCGGCGACCCCGACGAAGTCGCCGATCTTCACAGCCCGGGACCATTCCTTGACGACCTCGGCACCCAGATCGGTCTTGGACAGGGAAACCTGCACCCGGCCGCTACGGTCCTGGAGATGCCCGAAGATCAGCCCGCCCATACGGCGCCACAGGACCACGCGGCCGGCGAGACGGACAGCCGTCCCGTCGGGAGCGGCTGCGGCATCGGCCGCGACCGCGTCGGTCCGGTAGCCGGACCGCGGCCCCGCCACCTCGGTTACCCCGGACTCCTCGATCGACATCAACACACCCTCTTGCCGCAGAAAGCACCAGCTAGCCACGAGGGTGGCGTTGCGTGAACGCTCCCGGGCGGGCCAGGCGACGGACCGCCATCCTGTAGATGACTGCTCCAGAGATGACTGCTCCAGCCTACCGACCCTCAGCGAACCACAGCCGGCGTAGGTCATCCTGATAGTGGTCGATCGTGGCTTCCGCGAGATGCCGGGCACGGCCAGCTCCATGATCGCGAAACGCTCGGACGCCGACGCGGCCAGGGGCCGCAGGGCTTGTTCCTTTGACGGCGGGTATCACGATTGGTGGCGGGTATCACGACAGTCAAACGCTCTTCTGCGCCTTGTTTTGTTCATATACGTCCGGACATGTTCTCCGCTGGGTTGGGTGTGACCGGGTTGGGTTCGACAGGTTGAGGTGAATAGGGTGGTCATCGCGTGAAGGTGCTGCTCTACACCGACACAGCCGGCCGTGGGGGCGCCGAGATCAGCCTGGGCAATCTCGCGGCGGCGGCGGATCCGGGCCTGGACGTCCAGGTTGCCGGTTCCGACGCCGGGCTGGTCGAATGGGTCGCCGGCCGTCGGCGCGGCGGCGCGTCCGTCCATGTCGTGCGCGGGGGGACTGGCGCGCACGTGCGGCTGCTGCGCCGGGTACGCCCCGACGTCCTGCACGTCAACCGGTGTGTGCCGTGGGCGTGCGCGCCGATGCTGGCCGCCGGTCTGGCGGCCGGAGTGGCCGGTTGCGATCTGCGGGTCGTCGCCGTCGATCAGCTTCCGCTGCGGACGACTGACCTGCCGCTGCTCCTGCGGACCAGGGCGCTGTCGCGGCGGGCGGACGCTCGGGTCGCCGTGGGAGCCGGCAGCGCGCGACGGGTGGAGGACTTCTACGTCCTGGGACGCGGTTCGGTGTGCAGCATCCCGAATGGTGTCCCCGACCTCGGCGCCCCGCCGCACCGGCCGGCCAGGCCGGGCCCGATGGTGGTAGGTAGCCTCGGCCGGCTCGATCGGATGAAGGGCTATGACGTGCTCATCGCCGCTCTGGCCACGATAGACGGGGCGAACGTGGTTGTCGTCGGTGACGGGGCCGAGCGCCGCCAGCTGATCGAACTCGCGGCGGCCAGCGGGGTGGCCGACCGGTTCGCCCTCGCCGGCTGGTCCGACGCGGCGCGCGGCGCCCTAGCCGGCTTCGACGTCTTCTGCCTGCCGTCCAGGACGGAGGGCTTTCCGCTGGCGATCGTCGAGGCGATGCTATCCAGGCTGCCGGTGGTGGCGACAGCGGTCGGCGGCGTCCCCGAAGCAGTGATCGACGGCGAGACCGGGCTGCTCGTGCCCGCTGGCGACCCGGCCGCCCTGGCCGCTGCGCTGTGCCGGTTGCGGGATGATCCGGTCCTGCGCCACCGGCTGGGGGAACGGGCACGGCAGGCGGCCGTGAGCACCTTCACCGACCGCCAGATGGCCCGCGCCTACCTCACGCTCTGGGAACGGTGCCGCTCACAGCCGCGGGCCTCTCGCCTGCGGCCCGAACCGCCGCGCCCATGACCCTGAACTGACCGCGGATTCGGGAACTGACGGAAATCCACGAACTGACCACACATCCAGCTCAGGCTTCGCCGGACCTCGTGCCCGGACCGGACCCCGCTCCGGCTCAGTGTGGCTCTCCAGTGGCGTCCGGCAGGCCGCGGCGAGCCAATGCCATCAGCTCCGGCCAGGCGGCCCGCAGGTTGCGGCGCAGCGCGGGCGCCTGCGCGAGAACGGTGCGGAGCACATCGGCGAGACGCTCGCCAGCACAGGCCTGGGCGGGTTCGAGTTCACACCATGCCGGCAGCCTCGCGCTTTCCAGCGGGCCCGAGAACTTGTCCTGGTAGCCGACCGCCAGAGGGGGGACACCCTGGCTGATCGCCGCAACCGCCAGATGCATCCGACCGGTGAGGACCATGTCCACCGCACCTACGAGTGCCTTGGCTCCGGCCGGTCCGGCGTCGGTGTGCAGCACGTGGGCACGTCCGGGTTCCCGCTCGTCCAGCCGGCGGTGCAGCCGCTCGGCGAGCATCAGATCGCCTTGTTCCCCGCGCCGGCGCCCCACCGGGCTGGTGGAGATCCGGCTCGAGCAGGAAAGCCAGCTCGGCGACCAGTTCGGCGGTGATGCCGAGCGTGGCCAGCCGGACCTGGGAGTGCGGGTCCCGCGCGCACACCCGCACATGTCCGCTCAGGCAACGCAGCGCGCGGGCTGCGGCCGGATCTGCCTGTGCCCGCCAGCTGTGCCCCAGCAGGGTGACCTGGGCGCCGGCGTGCAGGCTCAGCGCGGCCAGCTGCGCGTAGCGGACCGCGAGCTCGGCACCGTAGGCTCCGTCCAGGATGTCCGCACCGAGGATGTGGACCTCGGTGACCGATGCGAGCAGCGGAACCATGCCCAGCCACGCATCCCAGGCGGCCGCGCCCCGTGCCAGCAGCACCGGTTCCAGATCTCCTGCGGGAGCCGTCCCCAGCGTGCGCTGCCAGGATGGGGCGCCGACGTCAACGTAGCGGCAGTACGCACCGTGCCGGGCTGCAAGCGCCGCCCAGGCGACACGCATCATGGCCTCATCCCCGAGGCTGCCCCAACCGGCCGGTGGCACCAGCAGGGCTGCCGGCCGAGCGCCGCCCGCCCGCAGCTCCGTCGGGGGCCACCCCCGCTCGCCGGCAAGGTCCCGGAGCAGGGTGGCAGGGCCGCACCCGGCGCTACCCTCGTAGCTGCCACTTTCAGGAACGATTCGCCCCGGCCTGTGAGCGGCCTCGTCACCAACCACAGAGAACACCCTTCCGTCATCCCCGCCCGATTCATCGAGGAGTACCTACCCAATACCTGTGAGTGATGGCTGGCGTTGCGCCACTCGCGTTATCCTGACCCGGCCGGGTAGCGATCAGGTATGGCTGATGGGGACGTTTCGGGTATGACTGGCGGGGACGTTCCTGACGGCAACCGGGCAAGGCGGCATGCGCCGCGCGGTGGTCCGGAACCATCGGCTCAGACCGGGACCAGCAGCGCGGCTCAGGCCGGGACCAGGTGAGCACGGCACCCGCCAGGCCAGGGTGGCCGCTTCCGCCGGCTCCTGCCGGGCACCGGTGAGAGGGGTGCGTGTGAGTGCAGCGCCGCGTGCCGCGGAAGGGGGCCATGCCCGGCGAGTCGCCGGCCGCCGGCCGCCGTCGATTCACCCGCTGAATCCTCACCCCGGCGGACATCGATTCCGTTACTTTCCCGGTCGTCGGAATATCTTGTCGATGAATATCAGGGAGAGATCAATCACGGGTCCGGCTCCCCAACTAAACCTCCCGATGTCCGGTCCCCGGGCCTGGCTGAACTGTTGGCCGGCGGAGGAGACAGGAGGCTGGTAGGCACCGTGTTCTATGATGTTCTGCTGATCATTTTTCGGAACATGGAAGGCGCCGTGGCAGTCGTTTCCTCCCGGATGCGCCACCCGGTGCGGACCGTCCGCTGGATGTTCAACGGACTGTTCCAGCCGCCCGCCGGCTGGCGACGCCTATGCCTGCTTGCCGCGGTTTCAGCATTCAGCCTGGGGGCGGTCGGGCTTTGGCAGATGTCCCGAAGCCCCGGCGCCGGCCTCAGCGCCACCGACATCGCCTACGGCAGCCTGGGGCTTTTCTTCGTCCAGCCACCGGACCTGCCCAATGATGTCGGTCTCCCGATCTCCTTTGAGATCGCCCGCTTCCTGGCGCCTACGGCCACTGCTTATGTACTCGCGGATGCGCTGGTCAAACCGATGGCCGCCCTCCAGGCCACGCTGTCCCGGGGGCACGCGGTCATCTGTGGCAGCGGACCGACGGCGCTTGCCTTCGCGGAACGCCTGCGGGCCGCGTCCCGCCAGGTTGTACTGATCGATGACGCCGACAGTATCGAAATCGCGGAACATGCCCGCCGTCTAGGTCTGGTCCTGCTACGAGGAGATGCGCGTCGCGAGGATGTGTTACGGCGGGCTGGCGTGGCCCGGGCCGACCAACTGTACGTGTGTGGGACTGCGTCCGGATATAACGCTGCTGTCGTCGCGGCGGCGGAGCAGGTGTCACGCCAGCGCCACCGCCCGCTGACATGCTACGCGGAGGAGTCGGATCCTGACGTGCTCGACGCCCTGTGGACGCTTCTGCTCGGCAGGGAACACATCGGTCATCTCACGGTCGAGTTCTTCAACACCGCCCGTCTCGGTGCAGGTCTTCTGCTCGACGACGAACGGATCGCGTTCGCGCCCCCCGGTCTGTCCGTCGTGATAGTGGGCATGGGCCCGTTCGGCCGGGAGCTGCTCCTGGAACTCGCGCGGCGCCGCAGAGAGGTAGGTGCGACGTCGCGGATGCAGGTGACCCTCATCGACAAGAATGCCAGCGGTGTACTGAGGCTGCTGCAGACCCGCTATGGCCTCGTCGAGGCGACGATAGACACCACCTGCCAGGATACGGGTTCCGACGAGGTCGACCTGAACACTCTCCTGGATGGATACGCCCCGGAAGGTACCATGCAGTTGGTGTTCATCTGCTACGAGGACGAGGAACTGGCGTTACGCAAGGCTCTTGCGGTTTCCCGGCTGCCCGGACACCGCAAGGTGATCGTTCGGGTGGACCGCATGACCCCCTTCGGGCAGGCCTTCGGTAGCGGTGACGGCGCGCGACCGCTGGACATCCTCTACCGCGGCCTCACCGTTTTTCCGCTGCTGGACCGCGTCTGCGATCCCGACCAGCTACAGGATCCCCAGGTCGAACAGCTCGCCAAAGGAATACACCGGGACTACTGTCGGCGGCGGATGGAAGCCGGCGAAAGACCGGAAGAAAACCGCGCGCTCGTCGCCTGGGAAAATCTCTCGGAGGACTTTCGCAACGCCAACTACGAACAGGCCCGCGACATCCGCCGGAAACTCGATATGATCGGCTGCGGAATCGTTGCCGGCACTGTCCGGGACGATCCCTTTTCTTTCAATGTGACCGACGCGCAGCACAACGAGGTTGAAATTCTCGCGAAGCGAGAACACGAGCGGTGGATGGTCGAGCGCCAGGCTAACGGGTGGCGGTACGGACCCCACCGGGACAACGATCGAAAAACTCATCCCATGCTTGTGCCGTGGGATGGCCTTGATGCCCCTAGTCGCGAGAAGGACCGCGAGACCATCAGGCTGATACCGATGATTCTGGCCGAGGCGGGATTCCATATTGTCCGTCGCCGCAGCTGACCGGCTGACCGGCTGCAGCCACCCTCGCCCAGCGGAGTCACTATCCGCCCGCACCCGCCGCACTCACCCAACCCCCACTCCGCACGCCGGTCAGCAAAAACGAAAACACGTATACGAGGAGGCCGGGATGATCGGATTGATCTCACCACAGCAGTCCCGCCCGGCCGCGGGAGCGCGTGACTCGTCGCTCCCACGGCAGACCCACCCGTGTCCAGTACCGCAAGGCAGGTACGTCCAACTCACCTACCCGGCCACCCCTGGACCGGCAGTCGGAAGGAACCAGCTCGGTGCTGACCGACGACGTCGCGGTGGCCGTCCTTGACTCCCTCCCCTTGTCGGTCGCCGTGCTCAGCCCGGAGGGAACGGTGACCCGCCTCAACGAGGCCTGGCGCCGCAATGCCGCCACCGGGGTGGCCCTGCTCCCCGTCCGGCCGGGCATCAGCTGGTTGGCGGCATGCGACAACGCGGCCAACTCAGCGGCTCGATCAGCGGCTCGATCAGCGGCTCGGCCGGCGGCTCGGCCGGCGGAACGAGCCACAGCCCGACCCGCGACCCTGTTGGCCGCCGCGGCGCTCGCCGATCCGGCTGCCCCGGTGCGGGCACTGGCGATCCTGTCCCGGCAGATGATCGACCGACGACGCAAGCAGGCCCGGATCGAGATCCCGAAACCGACACCACATGGTTATCGTTGGCTCGACGTACGCCTGCGCCCGCTGATCCGTGGTGACGGTCTGATCGTCGTCGTCGTCGACGACGTCACCGAGCGACACCAGCGGGAGGAGGAGCTGCGGCATCACGCGTCGACAGATGCGACAACCGGGCTAGTGAACCGCACGGGGCTGCGCGCGCTTCTCGCTGCCCGACTGGCCGCGGGCCCGCCGGACACTGTGACCACCGTGGCGCCCGGAACAACCCCCGGACACGCCCTGCCAGCCGCCGCCGGCACGGCCATCACAACAGGCACGGCCAAAACCGGGAACAACCGCGGAACGGCCGTTCTCTTCCTTGACCTGGATGCATTTCGTCGAGTCAATTTCTCCTTCGGCTATCCGACGGGCGATGCCGTTCTGGATGCCGCCGCCCGCCGCTTTTCGAAGGTACTCCACCCCGGCGACCTTCTCGGGCGCTGGGGCGGGGACGAGTTCGTCATCGTCACCGGACCCGTTACCGCAGCCGAGGCCGCGACCCTGGCCGAGCGGCTCATCTCCTCCCTGGACGAACCGCTGGACGTGCACGGTCATCGGATCAGCATGTCAGTGAGCGTCGGAGTGGCCTGTCGGCCGGGCCGTCTCCGACCGGCCAGACGCGCTCACCCGAACCTGCGCTCGGTTTCCCGATCCCGGCCGACGCTGCCGAGGTGAGTGACGCCATGGTGGAGCTGGCGGGTGCGGAGGTGATGCGCACCCGGGCGATGGCACGCACGGCCGGGCGGGAGCATCATCCTTGCGACTCGCCATGAGTCGTCATGGTGGTTTCTGCGCCACCACATATTTCGACCACAACACCAAGTAGAAGAACTCCCCGTCGGCCCGTCCCGCTCCCCGCTTTTCCACGCCGTATCTTCCATACATGCGCTTCACCCTCACCGTCCTCGATGCCACCCGGAATTCCAGCACGGACGTACTACTGACCGCAGCCCCGGAAACCCCGCTCCGTGCGGTGGCCGGGGCGATGGCCGCCGCTGTCCGCCCGCATCGGCGTACTCCCACACTGGCGCGGGCCGGGCCCTCGATCAACGTCTCCGGTACCGTCCGTCCACTCGACCCGGAGGCGACCCTGGCCTCCTCGCCGCTGCGGGAGGGTGCGGTGGTGAGCCTTGATGCCGCGGTGTCCCGGCGGGTCCGCGGGACGGGTCTGGTCGACATGATGATCATCGGTGGGCCCGGGGCGGGCGACATTCATCACCTGCCGGCGGGTGAGTTCACCGTCGGCTCGGGACCCGGCTGCACTATCACGCTGGGGGGTCACAGCAGCGACGAGCCCGCGCTGACCATCCGGGTCGAGGTCGGCGGTCGGTGCACCGTCACAGCCGGTCCGGGCGCGGCCGTCGTCGGCGACCACCCATCGTCGCCTGCCGGCACCATCCTGGCCGCGGTGCGGATCGCCCCGGTGACGTTGCTGCTCGTGCGGCCCGCACCGCTCACGGTGCTGACCCGCCCGTCCGTCTCCGCTCCTGGCATGCTCGACGTCAACCGTCCGCCTCGCCTGCATCCGCTGGAGCGGGAGTCCGTCTTCGTCCTGCCGGCCGCACCCGCCGAACCCCGCCGTGTCCCGGTCCCGGTCCTCACGACGGTGCTGCCGCTCGTCGCCGCCCTAGGCATGGCTGCCCTGCTGCGGACAGTCTACGTTCTGCTCTTCGCGGTGCTGGCGCCGGTGAGCCTGGTCGCCTCCGTGGTGAGCGGCCGACGGCGGGAGGGTCGGGAGTTCCGTGCAGCCATGGCCCGCTACCGACAGGAGCGGGACGACGTCGAGGCCACTGCTCGTGCCGCGCTCGCGGCGGAATGCACCGAGCGTCATCGCAACCACCCCGATCCGGCAAGCCTGCTCGCCACCGCTCAGGGACCGACTGCGACGCTGTGGGAGCGGCGTCGCCATGACCCCGATCACCTGCATCTGAGGTTCGGCACGGCCGACCTGCCAAGCAGGGTCCGGACCACGGACCCCTCCCCTGTAGCCGTCACGCCCCGGCAGCCCCCGGCCTGGGTCGCTCCCGATGTCCCCGCCGTCATCGCTCTAGCCGAGCGGGGAGTGCTCGGCGTCACCGGTCGGGGCATGTTGCCGCAGCTTCTCGGCAGCTGGCTCGTCATCCAGGCCGCTGTCCTGCACAGCCCTCGCGATCTCCGGATTTGCCTGCTGATCGGCTCCACAGGCTTCGTCGATGCCTGGCGATGGATCCGCTGGCTGCCGCACTGTCGGCCGTTGGTACAGGAGAAGACCATTTTCGTCGGAGCCGACGAGGTCAGCCGCTCCCGCCGGATCGCCGAACTGACATCCTTGATCGAGAGTCGCTGCGCCCATCCGCCCGAGGCGCCCAGATCCGACCCCGACATCCTGGTCGTGCTGGACGGGGCCCGGATACTGCGCTCCGTTCCCGGAATGACGACGGTGCTACGCGACGGACCGGCGGTCGGCATCCACGTCATCTGCCTGGAGGCCGACGTCCGGGACCTTCCGCCCGAATGCCGAGCCGTTGTCGAACAGGACGGCGACGAGTTGTTGATGCGGCAGGACCGGTCAGCCGTGATCAGACACGTCTGCCCAGACCTCATCGGTCTCACCGGCCGGCCCGGTCTCACCGACCATGCCGGAGCACCGACCGTCGATGCCGCGGGACTGGCCTCCGCGGCCGGCTGGTGTGAGTCGGTCGCCAGAGCCCTGGCGCCGCTGCGCGACGCCGGTGACGACGACTCCGAGAGCCTTCCCTCCGCCGTCCGACTCCTGGACATCCTCGGCGCCGACCCACCCACGCCGAAGGTGATCCAAGATTTCTGGTCATCGGTGCCGCAGCCGCCCCGGGGCACGGCGAGCAGGGCGGTACCAGTCGGGATCGGTGAGGGTGGGAGGTTCACGATCGATCTCTCTCGCGACGGGCCACACGGGCTGGTCGCTGGCACGACCGGGGCGGGAAAGTCCGAACTGCTGCAGACGATCATTGCTGCGCACGCCGTAATGTACCGCCCGGACGAAATGATCTTCGTGCTGGTCGACTACAAGGGAGGCAGCGCGTTCGCCGAGTGCGCCGCTCTTCCCCACACCGTCGGTATGGTCACCGACCTCGATCCGCACTTGGTCCGACGCGCGCTGAGCTCGCTCACCGCCGAGCTTCGCAGACGGGAACGGATGTTGGCCGCGGCCGGAGCGAAGGACCTCGACGCCTTTCGACGTCTGCTCCCTCATCCCATCGGGCGTCCGACGATTCCCCGCCTGCTTCTGGTCGTCGACGAATTCGCCACGCTAGCCCGCGAACTACCCGAATTCGTCGCCGGATTGGTCAACCTGGCCCAACGCGGACGGTCGCTCGGGATCCATCTCCTGCTGGCCACCCAACGCCCCGCGGGGGTGGTGTCACCGGAGATCCGGGCGAATACGAACCTGCGCATCGCGTTGCGGGTCACCGATGCGGCGGAGAGCGAGGACGTCGTCGGCTGCCCGGACGCTGCTCTGATCAGTCCGGCCACCCCCGGTCGGGCGGTGGTACGCACCGGCCCGGGCATCACGACAGCCGTTCAGACCGGGTGGATCGGTGGACCGGATCCGGTCACCAGACCAGGCGGAGACGGCTCGTCCGGAATCCCTGCGCCCAGGGTCACCCCGCTACCGTGGCCGGAACCGGGTGACGCTCCACGTCGGGATGCCGACACGTCCCAGGCGGTGCCGGCGCCATCGTACGGACCGCCGTCGGAAGACGTGTCCCTGGCAGAGCCGCGCACCGACCTGGCTGCTCTGGTCTCGGCAGTACGGGAGGCCTCGACGAGGCTCGGGATCCCTCCGATACCCAGTCCGTGGCTTCCCCCGCTCCCTGAGCGGATTACCCTCGACGCCCTCGTCGGGGCGACCGCCGGCCGCACCGACCCGAGCGGCCGCACCAGCCCGAGCGACCACACCATCGCCGCGGATGGCGACGGTCACCATCCGGCGGGCTCCAGCGGACGCCCTGGGCTCCACGCGGACGGTCTCGTTCGGCTCCCTCCCGTTGCCATTGGGCTGTCCGATCACTGTGACCGTCAGCTTCAGCTGCCCTTCACGATCGATCTGGAACACGGCGGCCACCTCATGATCGTCGGATCGCCACGAACCGGGCGCTCGACCGTGTTGCGCACCGCTGCCGGCGCCCTCGCCACCGCCCTGCCCGTCGGCGAGCTCCATCTCTACGGACTGGACTGCGGCGGCAACGCCCTGGCACCCCTCGCGGACCTGCCGCACTCCGGTGCCGTGGTGAGCCGGGACGATCCCGAGCGGGTCACGAGGCTCCTCGCCCGTCTGGCCAACGAGATCAGCGAACGGCAGACGATCCTCTCCCGGAAAGGCTTCATGGATCTTGCCGAGGCCCGACGGTCGTGGCGGCCGTCCCCCGGCGATGCGGGCGACGCCATGCGCCCATCGCCGTACCTGGTGCTGCTCGTCGACAGGTTCGAAGGATTTCTGGCCGCCTTTGAGGACGTCGACGGAGGGATACTCGTCGACCAGCTTCTGCGGCTGTTGCGCGAAGGTCAGGCGGTGGGCCTACGAGTGATCATCACTACCGATCGACGAGGGTTGATCGGGCGGCTGGCGTCGCTCGTCGACGAACGACTACTCCTGCGGATGGCCGACCCTTCCGACTACGCGCTCGCTGGCCTGTCCCCCTTCGACATGCCCGGGACGCTGTCCGCCGGACGTGGGGTCGCGGTCGGAGGCCGGTTCCCCAGTCCCGTGGAGACACAGATCGCGCTGCTCGACGCGGACCCCACAGGCCAGGCTCAGGTTGCGGCACTGCAGGCGGTGGGCTCTCGGGCGATGTCCCAGGCGGGCCGATCTGTGGAGGTGTCGCGAAGGCCGCCGGAGCGCTTCGATCGTCGTCCCTTCCGGATCGACGCGCTGCCCTCCCTCGTCACATCCGAGCAGATGGAACGCGCGCCCGGGCGGTCGCGGAGATCCGCGGCGGCGGCCATGCGCCCAGAAAATCGATCTTCGCTGCACGTGCCGATCGGAATCGGAGGGGACGAGCTGGAGATCGTCGAGGTAGATCTGGATACCGACGGCCCCGGTTTCATGATCAGTGGCCCGCCACGGTCCGGGCGCAGTTGCGTTCTACTCACGCTGGCGTTGTCACTCCTCACCGATGGTGCCCGAATCGTCGCGTTGACGCCGCGTCCGTCTCCCCTTCGTTCCCTCGCCCACCGGCCCGGCGTCGTCGCCGTCCTGGACGGGACCATGAACCTCGTGGAGGAGGCGGGAAGCGACGGCACCTGCCGTCGCGGCGGCCGCGGGCGGGGGGAGTCAGCCGTCACGCCGGAGACCCGTCGGACCGACACCATCCGGTCGCTGACCGACCTGCCAACCGGCCTGTCAGGGGACGAACCTCTGGTCGTCCTCGTCGACGACGCCGAGCTGGTCGGTGAACGGGCCGCGGCCGAGCTGGCGGCCTTCTGGCAGGCCGCACGCGACGGCGACGGCGTGTTGATCGTCGCCGGTACGACCGAGGAGCTGCTGGGCCAGTACCGCGGATTCCTCGTCGACGTCCGCCGCGGTGGGTACGGGCTGCTCCTGGCCCCGGGGCGGCCGAGCGACGGCGAACTGCTCGGAGTCCGGCTGTCCCGCACGATCGGCGGCCCCGCGCCTCCAGGTCGCGGGGTGCTGGTGCGCCGCGGAGCCGTCCTTCCCGTCCAGGTCGCCTGTCCCCCGATATCCGACCTGCTCGCGTCCCCCTCTGCTCGAGTCCCGAGAGGAACAATGCCGTGCGAACCGTGACCACACCGGCGGCCCAACAGGCGGCCGGGCGGATGAGCCGACAGCTACCCGATCTGCAGGCAACCACGACAAATCTGATCAATCATGGCAACACGTTGGCGGACCCGCGAAACTGGGAGGGCCCGAAGGCGCAGGTTTTTCGTGCTCAGGTCTGGCCGGAGGTGCAGAGCGCGCTGACCGACCTGCGGACGAACCTCGCCGAGCTCGCCCGCGGCATCACCGAGATCAACCGCCGAACCGCCGCGGCCGGAAGCTGACGGACCACCCCCGGGACCGCCCCTCCCGGGACCACTGTCCGCCGCGCCGTTCGCTCTCTTCCATCTCTTCCATGCCATCGAGGCGCTTTGCCGCCGAGACGGCCGTCCAGATCCCCGCCACCGGAGCACACTATGACCCAGCCGTCCGATGTCACCGTCCGTAGCACGCCACAAGCCGTGACCGCTATCGCCGATCTCACCACGATCATCAACGGCCCGCTGCTCACCCATTTCGACGAGCTCCGCGCCGCGGCGAAGGTACTGATCGACCCGGAGAACTGGGACGGTCGTAGCGCGGTCGATTTCCGGACCACCGTCTGGCCGGGATACGACCGGACCCTCACCGAACTGCACACCCAGCTGGATCAGCTACGTGCGCGGCTCGCCGAGATTCAGAACGAGATCCAGAGTGCCGGATGACCGGGCCAGTCCGGGGTCGGTCCGGCCTCGGTGTGGCCAGCGCCGGTGTTCCGCGGATACGGGAATGGACAAGGTAGTCGATCGAAGGTAGGCCTGCCCTGGTACGCCGCGACACTGGACACTTTTGGAGGTAACTCAACGTAAGAATAAATTTGAACATTTAGTACTAGAATGGCATTAGATGCCCACCTTGGGTAATAAACTGTGGATCTTTCATCTCGAAATTTCCTCTACGCGACCGCACTGGTACGATTACAACGAGTTTGTCCCTCTGTCGCCGTCCAGGCACAGCAGCGCGAGGAGGCCGGGTGCTCACTGCACGGGATCGGCGTGCGGACATCCAGGCAGTTCGGCGCCGCTCTCACGAGTCCCCTCGGCTCGCCCCGGTCCAGAGCCTGGAGCGCCGGCATCCACGGCGGAGACATGCCGTCGACCGGATCCAGGTAATGGTCACAAGAAGGTCAGGGAACTGCTGCTTCGCCCTGGAAACCGGTCTCCAGCGACCTAGCATGAGCGCCACGCAACCGGGCACGAGGCCGTGCCCGGCGTGCCCATGCGCCCGACCCTGCGCCTGATCGGGGAGGTTCATGTCCACGCCGCTCCCGCCACCATCGACACCACTTCGATCCGCGCGGCCGTCCTCGCCGCCGG
>NZ_CDXDOR010000079.1:20336-22792 GCF_978021225.1 Frankia sp. CeTa3Moorea
GGCGGCGGCACCGCGGTCACGACGGCGGCTTCCGCGTGCTGGCACCCCTCCCCATCGGATGGTCGATGACAGGCCCGGGAGTGTGCCGGCCCGCCAGCCGGTGCCGGTGGTCTCCGCGGAGCTGCGGTCTCGGGAACGGCTGCGCGCCGCCGGGGCCATCGCTGCGATCGCCGGTGTCGTCCTCGGCGTCCCGGTCGTACTGATCCTGGTACTGGGTCCACCGCTCCAGAGCGGGGACGGGGCCGGCGCGGTCGTCCGAGCCATCCTGTCCCTGCTCTTCTGGGCCGCCTGGCTGCACTTCACCGCCTGTCTCATCGCGGAATGCCGGGCCGAGCTGCGCGGTACCGGCCTCGCCCCGCGGATACCGCTGGGCGGCGCCCCCCAGAACCTCGCCCGCCGTCTCGTCGCCACATCCGTGTTGTTCTCCGGGACGACGATTCTGGTCGCCCCGATGACATACGCCCGGGCCCCCGCCGTTCCGCCTGCGCCCGGCCGGATGGGGACGGCGATGCCGGTATCGACGACCTCGGCGGCCCTGCTCGCTCCGCGGCCGGCTCCGGACGACAGGGCGCCCGCGCTCACGAGGGGTGATCGGGCTCCGGTGGCCACGCCAACGGATCCCGGCGCCGGCACACCGACCCGGCTGACCTGGCCGTCACGGTCGGAACCGGGGACCGGGCCGGCTGGCCCGGCTGGCCGCATGACACCGCGCGTCTGCCACGCCGAGTTGATCAGTCCGATCGCGGACCCGAACGGCCGGCTCGCGCCCAACGGGCGCGTGATGAAGCTCTACGAGGTGCGACCTGCCGAGGGGCGCCACCACGACACCCTCTGGGGCATCGCGGAGCGCTTCCTCGGTGATGGTCTACGGTATCGGGAAATCTTCGACCTCAACGAGGGTCGCGCCCAGCCGGACGGCCGCACGCTGTCCAAGCCATCGCTCATCCATGCCGGCTGGCTGCTGCTGCTGCCCGCCGACGCGCAGGGCGAGGGCCTGCAGGTACTGCATGTGCCGGGCTCCGTCCCGGGATGGCCTGCCACCGAAATGGGTACCGCGCCCCCCGCCCCCGGCGGCTACGACCTCGCTGACCTCGACAACCACGGACCCGGCAACCCCGGCCTCGATGATCCAGAACCCAGCTATCCCGATTTCGAAGACCCCGAGCCGGGGGACGGCGACGGTCGTCTCGGCACCTCTCGTGCGCTGGCGGTCCTGGATGACGCGGCCGCGGTCGTCTCGGCGCAGCACACCGCGGTGGTCACCGGTGGCCCCGCTACACCCAGCCTTCTCGCGTCCGACTCCTTCGGACCGTCCTCTCAGGGTCTACTGGGGATAGCAGCCGCCAGCCTGCTCGCCGCCGGAGTCATGGTGGCGTTGTCCACACGCCGGTCGGGGCCGGCGAGCCCCCCAGAGGACGAGACAGAGCGCGCGCTGCTCCTAGCCGCCGACACGGATGCCGCCCGATTTGTCGACCGCTCACTGCGCGTTCTGTCTGCCGGCCTGACCGATCTGGGACGTCTGCTTCCCCCGGTGTACGCGGCGATCCTCACCGACGACCTGCTGATCCTGCACATGGCACCCGCGGAGGAGGAGCCTCCACCGCTCCCATGGACCGTGGGCGAGGCGCCCGGGTCATGGCGGATCGAGCGGATGCCCGGTCTGCCCGGTGACCAGCCGGCCCAGATGATCGCCCAGATGACGGCCGGCGTGCCGGCTCCGTTCCCGGCCCTCGTCACCTTCGGCCGGGACGACGCCGGGTCACGCATTCTCGTCGACCTGGAAGGCGCTCCGGGCATCATCAGCCTGATCGGCGACCTGGACATCGCGACGGAGGTCGCGATCGCCGTGGCGATCGAGCTGGGAACCAACGTGTGGTCGGATGATCTGCGGGTCTGTCTGGTGGGTTTTCCGGCCGACACCGGAGCCGACCTGACGACGATCGCACCCGCACGGGTCTGGACAGCAGACGACCTGAGCGCCGTCCTCGACGAACTCGCCGGACCGGAGGACGACGCCGGTCGCACCGGCACCGATCCGGCACCGGCAGACCCGCCGACCGTCACCGCGGGCGGCCGCGATCGGGTCACCGGCAATCCACGGGCGCTGGCACCCGATCTGCTCATTCTCGCGGCCCCTCCCGCAGCCGCCGACATCGCCCGGTTGACCAGGATGGCGAACGGGCGGGACGACGCCGTGGGAGTCCTCGCCGTCGGCGACACCCCGGCCGCCCGCTGGCGCTTCACGGTCGGGTCGGACCGCCGCGTGTCCCTCGGCGTTCTCGGCGTCCAGGTACGGGCGCAGGCTCTGAGCATGACCGAGTACACCTCGATCACCGCGCTGTTCCATCGGGCCGATGCGGAGGGATCTCCCGACCGGGCCTCGGGCAGCCCGCCGGACGACGGCCTGCCGGACGACGGCCTGCCGGACGACGGCCCCCCACCACCCCCCGCATCAC
>NZ_CDXDOR010000080.1:0-22624 GCF_978021225.1 Frankia sp. CeTa3Moorea
GGTCGGCCGCGTCGGGCGGGTGTGTCGTCGTTCGGTGTGAGTGGGACGAACGCCCACCTCATTCTTGAGGAGGCGCCCGCGGTCGCGATTCTTGAGGAGGCGCCCGCGGTCGCGCCGGTGGCCGTGGCTGGGTCCGTCGGTGGTCAGGCCGGGGTTGAGCCGGTCGGTGTTCCTGCTGGGCCGGTTGTCCCGGCTGTTCTGCCCGGTCCGGTGCCGCTGGTGGTGTCGGCCCGCACCGCGGGTGCGCTGGCCGGGCAGGCCGCCCGGCTGGTTGCGTCGCTCGGGACCACGCCTTCGCTGGCCGTGCTGGCCTCGGCCCTGGTTCGGCACCGCGCCGTGCACGAGGAACGGGCCGTCGTCGTCGCCGGTGACGACGAGGAGGCCCGGGCGGCGCTGCTCGCGCTGTCTCGCGGTGAGTCGGACCCGGCCCTGGTCAGGGCGGAGGGTAGCACTGGCGGTGGTCGGCTGGTGTGGGTGTTCCCCGGCCAGGGCGCGCAGTGGCTCGGCATGGGCCGTGAGCTGCTCGGCAGCCACCCCGGCTTCGCCGCCCGGGTCCGAGAGTGCGAGGTCGCGTTCGCGCCGTGGATCGAGTGGTCGCTGGACGACGTCCTGCGCGGACAGGTCGAGGTCGGGTTCGCGGAGCGGGTTGACGTCGTCCAGGTCGCCAGCTTCACCGTCATGCTCGCTCTCGCGCAGGTCTGGACCTCTGCCGGCGTGGTGCCGGACGCCGTGATCGGGCATTCCCAGGGTGAGATCGCGGCTGCCTGTGTGGCTGGTGCGCTGACGTTGGAGGACGCGGCCCGGGTGGTCGCTGTCCGGGCTCGGGTGATCGCGGCGTCGCTGGCCGGTCGCGGTGGGATGGCGTCGGTGGCGCTGCCGGAGGTCGAGGTCGTCGAGTGGTTGCGGCCCTGGTCGGGGCGGGTGTCGGTGGCCGCGGTGAACAGCCCGGTCTCGGTGGTGGTCGCCGGCGCCGCGGAAGCTCTCGGTGAGGCGCTGGACGCGCTCGCGGCCGGCGGCGTCCGGGTCCGGCGAGTGGCCGTCGACTACGCCTCGCACACCCCGCACGTGGAGGCGGTCGAACCAGTCCTCGCGCAGGCGCTTGCCGGGGTCCGCTCGCAGGTGCCCGTGCTGCCGTTCTACTCCACGCTCACCAGGCACTGGGTGGAGGCCGCCGGCGTGCTCGACGGCGGCTACTGGTACCGCAACCTGCGCCACCAGGTGCTGTTCGGCCCTGCGGTGGCCGATCTCATCGGGGCAGGCCACACGACGTTCATCGAGATCAGCGCTCACCCGGTGCTGGTCCAGCCGGTCACCGAGACCGCCGACGATCTGGGCGCCGCGGTCGCGGCCAACGGAACGCTGCGCCGGGACGACGGCGGCCTCCCACGGCTGCTGACCTCGCTGGCCGAGGCCTTCGTACACGGCGTGCCGGTCGACTGGGCCGCCCTCACACCGGCCGGAGCCACCTGGGTCGACCTGCCGACCTACGCCTTCGAGCACCAGAGGTACTGGCTACCTGCGATCACCGCGACCGATCCGGCCGGGCTCGGCCTGACCCCCACCGGCCATCCCCTGCTCGGTGCGGTCGCCGCCCTGCCAGCGACCGGCGGTTTCCTGGCCGTCTCGCGCTGGACGGCGGCAGCGCACCCGTGGCTGGCCGAACACGCCGTGGCCGGCGGTGTCCTGATGCCGAACGCCGCGCTCGTGGAGGCGCTCGTCCGCTTCGGCGCCGAGATCGGCACTCCGGCGCTCGAGCGCCTGGAGGTCGCACGGCCCGTGTTCCTGCCCGAACGCGGCGGCCGCGACGTCGAGATCGTCGTGGGCGCCGCCGCCGGGTCTGGCCGTCGCACAGTGGAGATCTGGTCGCGGAGCGACGGCGAGGGAGTACGCGACGCCTGGACGAGGCACGCGGCCGGGACCCTCGTGACCACCCTGGGTCCGCCCGAAAGCCCCTCCGTCGGCAGTGATCCCGCCGCGGGCATGGCAGTGATCACCACCGCCGCGTCCGGGGGCACGGGTCGCTACGGCCTGCACCCGACCTTGCTCGACGTGGCTGTCCGGGCCCTGCTACCCGAGGGCACTACCGACGCCGTCTGGTCCGGGGTGCAGCTGTGGGCGACCGGCGCGAGCGAGGTCCGGCCGTCGGTGTCCCGCACCGGCGGTGGCTTCGGCCTGCGGCTGGACGGCCCCGACGGCGCACCGGCGCTGTCGGTGGTGTCGGTCGAGGTCCGCCCCTTCTCACCGGCGGACGTCGGCGCGCGGCTCCCGCTGTACCACGTCGAATGGGCCGACTTACCGCTTCCGGCCGCAGGTCCCACGCCGCGCGTGGCCCGGGTCGCGACGGCGGGCGCCGTTGACGAGGCGGGCGCCGGTCAGGTGCCCGACGTCGTGCTCCTCGAGGCGCCACGGGGGACGGACGACCCGCGGGTTGCGGCCGGCGCCGTCCTCGACGTGCTGCGGGCCTGGCTGGCCGAGCCGTCGCTCGAGTCGAGCCGTCTCGTCGTGCTCGGCGAAACCGGCGAGGACCTCGGTGCGGCCGCCGTCCGTGGACTGTTGCGCTCAGCGGCGTCCGAGCACCCGGGCCGGATCCTGCTGGTCGAGGTGGACGACGGCGAGCGGCCGCCCTCGGACGAGCTGCTCGGCAGGATGCTGGCCAGTGGCGAGCCCGAGATCCGCCTGCGCGGGCCGGTGGCCCGGGCGCCGAGACTCGCCCGACTGCCCCAGCCGCCGGTCACCGGCACCAGCGCGGTCACTGACGACACCGCGGTCACTGACGACACCGCGGTCACCGGCAACGGCATGGGCGCGGGTCTGGCGGCCCGCCCACCGAACCCGGACGGCACTGTTCTGATCACCGGTGGGACCGGAAAGCTCGGCGCGATCACCGCCGGGCACCTGGTGCGCCGGCACGGCGTCCGCCGCCTCCTGCTCGTGAGCCGTCGTGGCCCGGAGGCCGACGCCGCTGACGCCCTGTACGCGGAGCTCACCGGGCTGGGTGCCCACGTGACGATCGCGGCGTGCGACGTCGGCGACCGTGACCAGCTGGCCGCGCTGCTGGCCGCCGTGCCGGCGGAGGCGCCGCTGACCGCCGTCGTGCACACCGCCGGCGTGCTCGACGACGGCGTGGTGGCCGGGATGACCGCCGAGCAGCTCGACACCGTGCTGCGGCCGAAGGTGGACGCCGCTCGGCATCTCGACGAGCTGACCCGTGACCTGGACCTGGCCGCGTTCGTGCTGTACTCCTCGGCCGCCGGTGTCCTCGGTAATCCCGGCCAGGCCGGCTACGCCGCGGCCAACGCCGCGCTGGACGCCCTCGCCGGCCGCCGCCGGGCCGCCGGGCGGCCGGGCACCAGCATCGCGTGGGGTTACTGGCGCGAGGCCAGCGGCCTGACGCGACATCTCGGAGCGGCCGACCTCCGCCGGACGCGGCGCTCCGGGATGCTGGGGCTCTCGGACGCCGAGGGCCGCGCACTGCTGGACGACGCCCTCCTGACCGCCGACGCAGGCAGCCCGCTGGTCGCCGCCCATCTCGACCTGGCCGGGCTGCGGGCCGCGGCCGTCCGTGAACCCGTCGGACCGCTGCTGCGGGGACTGGTCCCCCTCCTGAGGCCGGCGGACGGCGGCTTGCCCGCGCGGGGGGCGAACTCGTTGGCGGCGGAGCTCTCCGGGCTTGAACCGCGGGAGCAGACCGACCGGCTGGACCGGCTGGTGCGCCGGCTCGCCGCCGAGGTGCTGGGACACCGCGACCCCGAGGCCGTCTCCTCCGGAAGGACCTTCAAAGACGCCGGTTTCGACTCGCTCACCGCGGTCGAGCTGCGGAACAGGCTGACCCGGGCCACCGGTCTCACGCTGCCGCCGGCGACCGTCTTCGACCACCCGCGCCCGGCCGCCCTCGCCGAGCACCTCCGCGCGAAGCTGTTCGCCGCCCCCACGGCCACCTCGACCGTGCGGACCAGGCCGGCGGACGAGCCGGTTGCCGTCGTCGCGATGGCCTGCCACTTCCCCGGCCACGTGCATAGCCCGGAGGACCTGTGGCGGCTCGTGTCCGAGGGCGGCGACGCGGTGACCGGGTTCCCGTCCGACCGGGGCTGGGACGTCGAGCGGCTCTACCACCCGGACCCCGACCACCTCGGGACGTCCTACGTCCGGCACGGTGCGTTCCTGGACGACGCCGCCGGTTTCGACGCCGCGTTCTTCGGCATCTCACCGGTCGAGGCGTTGGCGATGGATCCACAGCAGCGGCTGCTGCTGGAGACGTCGTGGGAGCTGTTCGAGCGGGCCCACATCGACGCGACATCGCTGGCCGGCCGGGACGTCGGAGTGTTCGTGGGGGTGAACAGCCACGACTACGCCGTGCTGACGCGGGACGCGGCGGACGTGGAGGGGTTCCGGCTGACCGGGTCGTCGGCCAGTGTGCTGTCCGGCCGGTTGGCCTACCACTACGGGTTCGAGGGCCCGGCCATCACGCTCGACACGGCGTGCTCGTCGTCGCTGGTCGCCCTTCACCTGGCGACCCGGGCGCTGCGGGCCGGCGAGTGCTCGATGGCGCTGGCCGGCGGTGTCATGGTGATGGCCGACCCGCAGACGTTCGTGGAGTTCTCGCGGCAGCGGGGCCTGGCGCCGGACGGGCGCTGCAAGGCGTTCGCGGACGCCGCCGACGGGACGGGCTGGTCGGAGGGCGTCGGCCTGCTTCTGCTGGAGCGGCTCTCCGACGCCCGCCGGGCCGGGCACCAGGTGCTCGCCGTCGTTGCGGGATCCGCGGTCAACTCCGACGGCGCCTCGAACGGTCTGACGGCACCGAACGGGCCGTCGCAGCAGCGGGTGATCCGGTCCGCGCTGGCGGATGCCGGCCTGGAGCCGGCGGACATCGACGCTGTCGAGGGCCATGGCACCGGCACCACGCTCGGCGACCCGATCGAGGCGCAGGCGCTGCTGGAGACGTACGGAGCGGTTCGGCTGGACCGCCGGCCGCTGTGGCTGGGGTCGATCAAGTCGAACCTCGGTCACACCCAGGCCGCCGCCGGAGCAGCCGGCGTGATCAAAATGGTGATGGCGCTGCGACATGGCGTGCTGCCTCGCACGCTGCATGTGGACCGGCCTTCGGAGCACGTTGACTGGTCCGGCGGTGGCATCCGGCTCCTGACAGCGGCGCAGACGTGGCCCCGCACCGGCCGGCCCCGGCGGGCCGGGGTCTCGTCGTTCGGTATCGGCGGTACGAACGCGCACGTCATCATTGCGGAGCCGCCTGCGGAGGACCGGCTCGAAAGCGACCGTCCGGCAACGGAACCGGCCAGCCATCCAGCCACCGACGGGCCCCTGGAGCCCGTCGCGCTGCCGCTGTCCGCCCGCACTCCGGCGGGCCTGGGCGGACAGGCCGGCCGGCTGGCCGGGTTCCTGGAGGCCCGGCCGAACCTGCCGGACCCCGATGTCGCACACGCCCTCGCCACCACCCGGGCGCACCTCGAGTACCGCGCCGTCGTTGTCGCCGCCGACCGGGCCGGTCTCGTCACGCAACTCCAGGCGCTGCAGACGGGCACGCCGGGACCGGACACGGTCACCGGCACGGTGACCGAGGGCAGACTGGCCGTGCTGTTCACCGGCCAGGGCAGCCAGCGGGCCGGGATGGGCGGCGAGCTCGCCGAGCGGTACCCGGTGTTCCGGGCTGCCTTCGACGGCGCCCTCGACATCCTGCAACACCACCTGGACGGCCACCTCGCCCGGCCGCTGCGCGCGGTGCTTTCCGCCGCGCCCGGCTCGGACGACGCGGCGCTGCTGGAGCGCACGGTCTACGCCCAGGCAGGGCTGTTCGCGCTGGAGACCGCGCTGTTCCGGCTGTTCGCCGCCTGGGGCGTGCAGGCAGACCTGGCGGCTGGCCACTCGATCGGCGAACTGGCCGCGGCCCACGTCGCCGGTGTGCTCGACCTCGAGGACGCCGCCGCGCTCGTCGCCGCCCGCGGGCGGCTGATGGACGCCCTGCCCGACGGCGGCGCGATGGTCGCCGTCCAGGCGAGCGAGGAGGAGGTCACTGCGCTGCTGGAGCGGACGGCCGGGGCGGCCGGCCTGGCCGCGGTGAACGGGCCCGGCGCCGTCGTGCTGTCCGGGGCCGAGGACGCTGTGCTGGCCGTCGCGGCCGAGCTGGCGGCCCAGGGGCGGCGCACCCACCGGCTCGCCGTCAGCCACGCCTTCCACTCGGCGCTGATGGAGCCGATGCTCACCGAGTTCCGGGCGGTCGCCGAGCGGCTGACCTACCGGCCCGCTGGGCTGCCGGTTGTCTCCACGCTCACCGGCGGGCCCGACCGGCTGGGCCGGTGGGCCACGCCGGACTACTGGGTGGAGCAGGTCCGCCAGCCCGTCCGGTTCGCTGACGCCGTCGCGGCGCTGCGGGCCGAGGGCGCCGCCCATGTCCTGGAGCTCGGCCCCGGCGGGGTCCTGACCGCGATGCTTCTGGATCTTCCGGACGAGGCGCTGAGCGGACGCCCGGCCCTGCACGCGGTGGCTGTGCTGCCGGCCGACACCGCCGAGAGCGCTGCTGTGCGCACCGCGCTCGCCGAGCTGCACACCCACGGCGTGGCAGTCGACTGGCCGGCGTTCCTGGGCCGCGACGGTGTGCCCGCCCCGAACGTGGACCTGCCGACCTACGCCTTCCAACACCGCCGCTACTGGGTGCAGGCCGGCTCCGCGGGCCTCGCTGCGGCCGCCGCCGGGTCCGCGAGCGACCCGGACCGCCCGGACGCGGTGTTCGAGAACCCCGCGGATCGCCGCGTCCGTCCGGACGAGCGCCTGGCCGACCCCGACCGCGCCCGGCGGGCCAGGGCGCTGGCCGACCTGGTCCGCGAGAGCGTGCTCGTGGTGCTCGGCCATGGCACGGACACCCCCGACGAGGGCTTCGACCCCGACCAACCCTTCAAGAACCTGGGCTTCGACTCGCTGGGAGCGGTCCGGCTGCGCAACCGGCTGCGCGACTTCACCGGCGTGGAGCTGCCCAGCACGCTTGTCTTCGATCACCCCACGCCTGGGCTGCTGGCCACTCACCTGCTCGGGCGGCTGTCCGGCGACGCCGAGCCGGCGGCTGGGATGCCGGTCCTCGCGGCACCGGGCGAGCCGGACGAGCCGATCGCGATCGTGGCCATGGCCAACCGGCTGCCCGGCGGCGCCGACAGCCCGGAGGCGCTGTGGTCCCTGCTGCGCGACCGCCGGGACGCTGTCGGCGACTTCCCTGCCGACCGGGACTGGGACGTCGACCGGCTCTACCATCCCGACCCCGCCCACGCCGGCACCAGCTACACCCGCTCCGGCGGGTTCCTCAACGACGCCGCCCTCTTCGACGCCGCACTGTTCGGCATCTCCCCGCGCGAAGTGCTCGCGATGGACCCGCAGCAGCGGCTGCTGCTCGAGACGTCCTGGGAGGTGCTGGAACGGGCCGGGATCGACCCGCTCTCGCTGCGTGGGCGCGACGTCGGCGTCTTCACCGGGATCGTCCACCACGACTACGTCACCCGGCTGCGGCGGGTGCCGGAGGACGCGCAGGGCTATGTGATGACCGGGACGGCGTCCAGCGTGGCCTCGGGCCGGGTGTCGTACGTGTTCGGGTTCGAGGGGCCGGCCGTCACGGTCGACACCGCCTGCTCCTCCTCGCTCGTGGCGATCCACCTGGCCGCGCAGGCGCTGCGCCGCGGCGAGTGCTCGATGGCGCTCGCCGGCGGCGCGACCGTGATGGCGAGCCCGGATGCCTTCCTGGAGTTCTCCCGGCAGCGCGGGCTGTCCGCGGACGGCCGGTGCCGGTCCTACTCGTCGACGGCGGCCGGCACCGGCTGGTCCGAGGGCGTCGGAGTCCTGCTGTTGGAGCGGCTCTCGCAGGCACGGCGGCGCGGGCACCGGGTGCTCGCGCTGGTACGGGGCAGCGCCGTCAACTCCGACGGCGCCTCGAACGGGCTGACGGCGCCGAACGGCCCGTCGCAGCAGCGGGTCATCTGGCAGGCCCTGGCTGGCGCCGGGCTGTCCCCGGCCGACGTCGACGCCGTGGAGGGCCACGGCACCGGCACGACACTCGGCGACCCGATCGAGATCCAGGCGCTGATGGCCACGTACGGGCAGGGCCGGGAGCCGGGCCGGCCGCTGTGGCTGGGTTCGCTGAAGTCCAACATCGGCCACACCCAGGCCGCGGCCGGGGTGGCCGGCGTGATCAAGACGGTCCAGGCGCTGCGCCACGGAGTCCTTCCGGCCACGCTGCACGTCGCCGAGCCGACCGGCCAGGTCGACTGGGCCGAAGGCGCCGTGGAACTGCTGACAACGGAACGGGAGTGGGTCCGGGACGGCCGGCCGCGGCGAGCGGGCGTGTCGTCGTTCGGTGCCAGCGGTACCAACGCGCACGTCATCCTCGAGGAGGCGCCCGGCGAGGAGCCGGTCGTCGGCGAGGTTCCGGCCGCCGCGGCCGCGCCGGCGGCCGACGACGGCCAGGCCGGTGAAGGTCCAGTCCCGGCCGGCGATCGCGCTCGGCGGCCCCACGCCGACCCCACCCGGGCGGACGAGCTCGTGCCGCTCGTGGTCTCGGCCCGGACCGCGCCCGCGCTGGCCGGGCAGGCAGCCCGGCTGGCCGAGCTTGTCGACACCCCGGTCCCGCTGCCCGACCTCGCGACCGCGCTCGTCACCCAGCGGGCGACTCTGGGACGACGGGCGGTGGTGCTCGCCGCGACGAACGGCGAGGCCCTGACCGGGCTGCGGGCGCTGGCCCGTGGCGAGAGCCACCCGGGTGTCGTCACCGGCCCCGCCGCGACGGCGGCCGGCAAGCTGGCATGGGTGTTCCCTGGCCAGGGCGCACAGTGGCCCGGCATGGGTCGCGCGTTGCTGGACACGAATCCGGTGTTCGTCGAGCAGGTCCGGGCCTGTGCCGAAGCGTTGCGGCCATGGATCGACTGGTCGCTGGAGGACGTGCTGCGCGGCGAGGTCGGGGACGGGTTCGCCGACCGGGTGGACGTCGTCCAGGTCAGCAGCTTCGCCGTGATGGTCGGCCTCGCGGCCGTGTGGGCGGCTGCCGGGGTCGTGCCGGACGTCGTGATCGGCCACTCGCAGGGCGAGATCGCCGCCGCGTTCGTGGCCGGCGCGCTGAGCCTCGCCGACGCCGCCCGGGTGGTGGCCCGGCGCAGCCAGGCCATCGCGTCCGGCCTCGCCGGCCGGGGCGGGATGGCCTCGGTGGCGCTGCCGGAGGCCCAGATGGCGCGGTGGTTGGAGCCGTGGGCCGGCCGGGTGTCGGTCGCTGCGGTGAACAGCCCGGCGTCGGTCGTGGTGGCCGGCGACAGCGATGCGCTGGACGGCGTGCTGGAGAGTCTGGCTGCCGACGGCGTCCGGGTTCGGCGGGTCGCGGTGGACTACGCCTCGCACACCGCGCACGTGGAGGCGCTCGAACCGGTGCTGGCGGAGGTCCTCGCCGGGATCGAGGCGCAGGCCCCGGCCCTTCCGTTCTACTCCACCCTGCTCCAGGGCTGGGTCAGCGACGCCGGTGTGCTCGACGGCGGCTACTGGTACCGGAACCTGCGCGACCAGGTGCTCTTCGGGCCGTCGGTGGCAGACCTGATCAAGGTTGGATTCACGACCTTTGTCGAGGTCAGCCCGCACCCCGTACTCGTCCAGCCGGTCACCGAGGCCGCCGAGGCGGCCGGTGTCACCCTCGCCTCGACCGGCACGCTGCGCCGCGACGACGGTGGGCGGCGCCGGCTGCTGGCCTCGCTCGGCGAGCTGTTCGCGGCAGGCGTCACCGTCGACTGGGCGAGCGTGCTGCCGCCCGCCGGCGGCCACCGGGTGGAGCTGCCCACCTACGCGTTCGACCGCCAGCGCTACTGGCTGCGCGACGCGGGTGACCCGGACGGCACGGCGGATGGCGGCGAGGACGCCGAGTTCTGGGCCGCCGTCGAACAGGCCGACCCCGGTGTGCTCGGCCGACTCCTCGGTCTGGCCAGCGGCGGGGCCGGCGTGCTGGCGCCGGTGCTGCCGCTGCTGTTGAACTGGCGCGACCGGCGCCGGGAACGGTCCGCGGCGCTGCAGCTGCGCCACCACGTCACCTGGCAGCCAGTGGAGCGGGACCCGTCGGGCGTCCCGATCGGGCGGTGGCTGGTGCTCCGGCCGGCCACCGGCGGAGCAGATCCGGCCGGTGTCGTCCAGGCGCTGACCGACCTGGGTCTGGACGCCGTCGGACTGGAGGTGCCGCGCGGCGCCGACCGGCCCGCCCTCGCCCGGCAGATCACCGCAACCGCCGCCAGCAGCGATGTCTCCGGCGTACTTTCCCTGCTCGCCCTGGACAGCGGGAGGCTCACCCCGGACGACGCGTGCGTGGCGACCCCGCGGGAGGTCACGCTCGGCACGCTCACCCTCGTGCAGGCCCTCGGGGACGTCGGCATGACCGCACCGCTGTGGTGCCTGACCCGCGGCGCGGTGAACATCGGCGTGCAGGACGCCGTGACCGCATCGGCGCAGGCGGCGCTGTGGGGCCTGGGCCGGGCGGTCGCCCTGGAGCACCCGGATCGCTGGGGCGGCCTCGTCGACCTGCCCGCCGGCCTGGACGGGCGCGCCCTCCGGCACCTGCTCGGCGTCCTGGCCGGCGACACCGGAGAGGACCAGCTCGCGATCCGCCGGTCCGGCGTCTACGGCCGCCGGCTTGTGCGCCGCCCCGCACCCGAGCCGGCCGAAGGCCACTGGCGCCCGAGTGGCACGGTGCTGGTGACCGGCGGTGCGGAAGGACTGGGCCGGCACGCCTCGCTCTGGCTGGCCCGCGGCGGCGCCGAGCACCTCCTCGTCACCACGTCGACCCCGTCGGGTGCGGCGCCGGCCGGCCCTGACCCTGCCGACAGCGGCGGCGAAGCCGACCCGGTGGACCGGCTGCGCGCCGGGCTGGCCGAGCTCGGGCTGGCCACCATCGTGACCTCCTGCCCCGCCGGTGACACCGCCGGGCTCGACGCCCTGCTCGCCGCGGCCGGTCCCCAGCGCCCGCTGACCGGCGTCATGCACGCCGCCGACATCACCTGGACCAGCATGGTTGACGCCAGCGGGCCGGACGATGTGACCGCCGTCTTCGCCGCGAAGGTCGACCAGGCGCAGTGGCTGGCAGAGCGCTTCGCGGACACACCGCTCCAGGCGTTCGTGGTGTTCTCCTCGATCGCCGCGGTGTGGGGCGGTGGCGGCCAGGGCATGTCCGGCGCGGCCAACGCCGTCCTGGACGCGCTCGTGGACGCACGGCGCGGGCGTGGGCTGCGGGCGACCTCGATCGCGTGGGGCGCGCTCGACGAGGTCGGGATCGGCATGGACGAGAACACCCTCGCCCAGCTGCGCCGGCGGGGCGTGCTGCCCATGGCGCCGGACGTGGCGGTGACGGCGCTGGAACAGGCGGTCGAGGCGGACGACCGGTCCGTCGTCGTCGTCGACATCGACTGGTCGGCGTTCATGCCGGCGTTCACCTCCGTCCGCCCGAGCCCGCTTTTCGCCGATCTGGAGGAGGCCGCGGCAGCGCTGCGGGCGGCCCAGCCCGACCAGGACAGCGACTCGGCGTCCGCGCTCGTGGGCTCGCTGCGGGCGGTGCCCGAGGCGGAGCGCAACCGGATGCTGCTCCGGCTGGTCCGTGGCCACGCCGCCACCGTGCTCGGCCACGGCAGCGGTGAGGCCATCGGGGCCCTGCAGGCATTCCAGGAGGCCGGGTTCGACTCGCTGGCCGCGGTGAACCTGCGCAACAGCCTGAACGCTGCCACCGGGCTGCGGCTGCCGACCACGCTGATCTTCGACTACCCGACCCCGGACGCCCTCGTCGGCCACCTGCGCGAGGAGCTGCTGCGCGAGCCGGAGAACGACCCGGCCGCGCGGGAGGAGGAGGTCCGGCAGGTCCTGGCGTCTGTGCCGCTCGCCCGGATCGAGCAGGCCGGCCTGCTGCCGGCCCTGCTCGCGCTGGCCGCCTCCGACGGCCGCACAGACGGCGGCTCGGACGGTGACGGGCGCGACACGGACACCCCGGACCCGACTGCGTTCCCCGCCGCCATCCCGGGCGACGACTTCGACCTGATCGACGGCATGGATGTTGCGGCGCTCGTGCAACGCGCCCTCGACGCGGCCGGATAGGCCCCGCCGGGAGCCCCACGAGCACAGCCAGCGGACGACCACGAAGGGATCGATATGCCGGCGCCTGACGAGCAACTCGTCAATGCACTGCGTGTCTCACTGAAGGAGAACACGCGGCTGCAGCAGGAGAACAGCCGGCTCGCCGCGGCTGTCGCCGAGCCAATCGCGATTGTGTCGATGGCCTGTCGCTACGCGGGCGGGATCCGCACCCCGGAGGATCTCTGGCGGGTGCTGACCGACGGCACCGACGTCTACACGCCGTTTCCGCAGGACCGCGGCTGGGACCTCGAGGGCCTGTACCACCCCGACCCCGACAACCCGGGCACGACCTATGTGCGGGAGGGTGCCTTCCTGCACGACGCCGGCCAGTTCGACGCCGGGTTCTTCGGTATCTCCCCGCGCGAGGCGCTCGCCATGGACCCGCAGCAGCGCCAGCTGCTCGAGGTGTCCTGGGAGGCGCTGGAACGGGCCGGTATCGATCCGCACAGCCTGCGCGGCAGCGACGTCGGTGTCTACGCGGGTGTCGTGCACCAGGACTACGCCCCCGATCTCAGCGGGTACGAGGGCTTCCTGAGCCTGGAACGCGCGCTCGGCACCGCCGGCGGCGTGGCCTCCGGCCGGGTATCCTACACCCTGGGTCTGGAAGGCCCCGCCGTCACGGTCGACACGATGTGCTCGTCGTCGCTGGTCGCCGTGCACCTGGCCGCACAGGCCCTGCGCCGCGGCGAGTGCTCGATGGCGCTGGTCGGCGGTTCCACGGTGATGGCCACGCCCGGTGGTTTCGTGGGGTTCGCCCGGCAGCGGGCGCTCGCGTTCGACGGCCGCTGCAAGTCCTACGCCGCCTGCGCCGACGGGTCCGGCTGGGCCGAGGGCGTCGGCGTCGTCGTGCTGGAGCAGCTGTCCCGGGCCCGCGAGCACGGTCACCAGGTGCTGGCCGTCGTCCGCGGCTCGGCGGTGAACCAGGACGGCGCCTCGAACGGGCTGACGGCGCCGAACGGCCCGGCCCAGCAGCGGGTGATCCGCAGGGCGCTCGCCGCCTCCGACCTGGAGCCGGCCGACGTCGACACCGTCGAGGGCCACGGCACCGGGACCGTGCTCGGTGACCCGATCGAGATCCAGGCGTTGCAGGCGACCTACGGCCAGGGCCGCGACGCGGACTCCCCGCTGTGGCTGGGCTCGGTGAAGTCAGTGATCGGGCACACCCAGGCGGCCTCCGGGGTGGCCGCGCTGATCCGGACCGTGCTCGCGCTGCAGCACGGTGTGCTGCCCGCCACCCGGCATGTCGACGCGCCTACCCCGCAGGCCGACTGGTCGTCCGGCGGCATCGCGCTGCTCACCGAGGCCCGGCCCTGGCCGGTGAACGGGCACCCCCGCCGGGCCGGAGTGTCCGCGTTCGGCGCGAGTGGGACCAACGCCCACCTGATCGTCGAGGAGGCGCCCGCGGCCGAGCCCGCACGGGAGGCCGCGACTGTCCCCGCCCCCGATGCCCGGCCCGCTCCCGCCGCGGCGGCGGCATCCGGCGCAGCGGCTCCCCCCGGCGTGGCGCCCGCGTCCGGAACGCCGTCCGGTCCGGTGCCGCTCGTGGTCACCGCCGCCGCACCCGCATCCCTGACCGGCCAGCTCGAGCGGTTCGTCAGCTACCTCGACGCTCTCGGCGAAACCCCGGAGGACATGCTGCCCCGGATGGCTGGCCTGCTGGCCACCCGGCGGGCGGTGTTCGCCGAGCGCGCGGTGGTGGTGGCCCGGTCCGCCGGCCAGGCCCGCGACAGCCTGGCCGCCCTCGCCCGCGGCGAGAGCACGCCGGCAGCGGTGACCGGGCGGGCCGGCTCGCCCGGCAAGCTCGTATGGGTGTTCCCCGGCCAGGGCACGCAGTGGGCCGGCATGGGCCGGGAACTGCTGGACACCTCAGCGGTGTTCGCTGCCCGGATCGCCGAGTGCGCGGCGGCCCTGGAACGCTGGGTCGACTGGTCGGTGGTGGACGTGCTGCGCGGCGACGCCCCGCCGGAGCTGGCGAACCGGGTGGACGTCGTTCAGCCGGCCGGGTTCGCCGTCATGCTCGGCCTGGCCGCGTTCTGGCAGTCGGTCGGGGTGCTGCCGGACGCCGTCGTGGGCCACTCGCAGGGCGAGATCGCGGCCGCCTGCGTGGCCGGCGTGCTCAGCCTGGACGACGCCGCCCGCATCGTGGCCGTGCGTAGCCAGGCGATCGGTGAGCGGTTGTCCGGGCGCGGCGGCATGGCCTCGATCGCGCTGAGCGAGGCGGAGGCCGCCGACCGGATCACCCGCTGGTCGGGCCGGATCGAGATCGCCGCCGTCAACGGGCCGCGCAGCGTCGTGATCGCCGGCGACGCCGAGGCGCTCGACGACGCACTGGAGGAACTGACCGACCAGGGCGTGCGGGTGCGTCGGATCACCGTCGACTACGCCTCCCACACCGGCCACGTGGAGGCGGTCCGCTCCACCCTGTCCGACGCCTTCGCCGGTATCCGCGCGCAGGCGCCGACCATCCCGTTCCGTTCCACGGTCACCGGCGAGTGGGTGCGTGAGGCCGGCGTGCTGGACGGCGGGTACTGGTTCCGGAACCTGCGTCAGCCGGTCCGTTTCGCCCCAGCGGTCGAGGACCTGCTCGCGAGCGGGCACGGGATGTTCCTGGAGGCCAGCGCCCACCCGGTCCTCGTCCAGCCGATCAGCGAGATCGTCGACGGCCGCGGGGACGGGGACGGCGCCGTCCCGCAGGCCACGGCCGTGGGGTCGCTGCGCCGTGACGAGGGTGGCCTGGGCCGGCTGATGACCTCGATGGCCGAGCTGTTCGTCCGCGGCGTCGACCTCGACTGGGCTCCGGTGCTTCCGGCCATGGCCCTCGCTGTCCCGGGCAGCGGATCCGGCTGGAACGACCTGCCGACCTACGCCTTCGACCGCCGGCACTACTGGCTGCAGCTCGGCTCCGGGCGCTCGGACGCTGCCTCGCTGGGCCTGACCCCGAGCGATCACCCCCTGCTCGGCGCGATCGTGCCGCTGCCGCAGTCCGACGGCCTGGCCTTCACCTCCCGGCTGTCGCTGAAGACCCACCCCTGGCTGGCCGACCACGCGATGCGCGACCACGTGATCGTGCCGGGCACGGTGTACGTCGACCTCGCCGTCCGGGCCGGCGACGAGTTCGGCTGCGGCGTGCTGGACGAGCTTGTGATCGAGGCGCCGCTGGCGCTGCCGGAGAAGGGCGGCGTCCGGGTCCAGGTGGCGGTCAGCGGGCCGAGCCCGAACGGCACCCGCACGATCGACGTCTACTCCGCGCGGGACGACGACCCGGCCGGTTCCTGGAGCCGGCACGCCACCGGCCTGCTGTCGGACGGCGCGCACCGGGCTGCCGCGGCGGCGGTCGACTTCGCGGCGTGGCCGCCACCGGGCGCCGAGCCGGTCGAGATCGCCGACTTCTACACCGATCTCGTCGCCCGCGGCTACGCGTACGGCCCGGCGTTCCAGGGCCTGCGCGCGGTGTGGCGGCGGGGCGCGGAGGTGTTCGCGGAGGCGGCACTGCCGCGCGACCAGCATGAGCAGGCCGGCCGGTTCGGCATCCATCCCGCGCTGTTGGACGCCGCCCTGCACACCAACGCGTTCGTGAACCCGGACGACGAACGGGCGGTGCTGCCGTTCGCCTGGAACGGGCTGGTCCTGCACGCCGCCGGGTCGTCGGCCCTGCGGGTGCGGGTGGCCCCGGCCGGCCCGGACGCGCTGTCCTTCCAGGCGGCCGACGAATCCGGCGAGATCGTGGTCACGATGGACTCGCTCGTGTCACTGCCGGTCTCGGCGCAGCAGATCGGCGCGGCCGCCGACGAGCATCGGGACCTGCTGTTTCACCTGGAATGGAGCGAGCTGCGGCCGGCCACTGACGCGCCGGCACTGCCGGCGGTCGCCAGAATCGCCACCGCCCAGGACGTCGCCGGCCTCGGTGCGCCGGTCGCGGTGCTGGACGGCGCGGTCGGCGACGACGCGCTCGGGCGGACCTGCCAGGTGCTGGCCGCGCTGCAGGCATGGCTGGCCGTGTCCGGCCCTGCCAGCTCCCGGCTCGTGGTCCTGACCCGCACGGCGGTGCAGGCGGCGGACGGCGACGTGCCCGACCCGGCCGGCGCCGCGGTCTGGGGACTGGTCCGCGCCGCCCAGGCCGAGCACCCGGACCGGATCGTCCTGCTCGACCTTGAGCCCGGCGCGGAGGTGGAGCTCGTGCTGGCCGCTGTGCTGGCCTCAGGCGAGCCGCAGGTCGCCGTCCGCGGGTCGGCGCTGAGCGTGCCGCGGATGGTCCGTCACGGCACGGCGGACGGAGACGGGACAGTCGGGGAGCGGCCTGTTTTCCGGCCCGGCGGCACCGTGCTCCTGACCGGTGGCACCGGCTCGCTGGGCGGCGTCGTGGCCCGGCACCTGGTGACCGAGCACGGCGTCCGGCACCTCCTGCTGGCCAGCCGGCGCGGCCCGGAGGCCGAGGGCGCCCGGGAACTCGCGGACGAGCTGCGCATGCTGGGCGCCGAGGACGTCGCGCTGGTCGCGGCCGACGTCGCCGACCGCGACGAGGTGGCCGCGCTCCTGAGGGGTGTCGCTGCCGGGCACCCGTTGTGCGCGGTCGTGCACCTGGCCGGCGTGCTGGACGACGGCGTGGTCGGCGCGCTGACGCCGGAGCGGATGGCCGCGGTGTTCGCGCCCAAGGTCGACGCCGTCCAGCACCTCGACGAGCTGACCCGGGACGCCGACCTGGACGCCTTCGTGACCTTCTCCTCGGCCGCCGCCCTGCTGGGTTCGGCCGGGCAGGGTAACTACGCCGCGGCGAACGCCTGTCTCGACGCGTTGATGGCCCGGCGGCGTGCGGAGGGTCGGCCCAGTGTGTCGCTGGCCTGGGGACTGTGGGAGCAGAACGTTGGTCTGACCGCGCATCTGAGTGAGGTGGACAAGGCTCGGATGAGCCGCGGTGGCGTCCGGGCGATGTCGCCTGCCGAGGGTCTGGAGCTGTTTGACATCGGTCTGCGGGCCGAGCAGCCGCTGCTCGTGCCGATCAAGCTCGACCTGTCGGTGATCCGGTCGGAGGCGGCGGCCAGCGGTGTGCCGCACCTGCTGCGCGCCCTGGTCCGGGCCGGTCGGCGACAGGCCAGGCCCGGCACCGACGGCACGGGCCTGGCCCACCGGCTGGCCGGGCTGTCCGCGGCGGAGCAGGAGAAGCTGCTGCTCGGCCTCGTCGTGGCCGAGGCGGGCGCGGTGCTCGGCTTCAGCCCTCCCGAACTGACCCAGGGCACCAGGGGTTTCACCGACCTCGGCTTCGACTCGCTGACCGCCGTCGAGCTGCGCAACGGGCTCAGCGCGGCCACCGGGGTGAAGCTGCCGGCCACGCTGGTCTTCGACTACCCGACACCGGTGGCGCTGGCCCGCTACCTGCGCGAGGAGCTCGCCGACACCGAGCCCGGCCCGGCGGGCCCAGCGCCGGTCGCCGTGCCGGTGGACCCGGACGAACCGGTCGCGATCGTCGGCATGGCCTGCCGGTTGCCGGGCGGTGTCCGCACCCCCGAGGACCTCTGGCGGCTGCTGTCCGAGGGCGGGCAGGGCATGAGTGACTTCCCGGCCGACCGGGGCTGGCACCTGGAAAGCCTGTTCGATGACGACCCGGACCGGGCCGGCACCGCCTACGTGCACCAGGCCGGGTTCCTGGACGGCGCGGGCCGGTTCGACGCCGCCTTCTTCGGCATCTCGCCGCGGGAGGCGTTGGCGATGGACCCGCAGCAGCGGCTGTTGCTGGAGGCGACCTGGGAGGCGCTGGAGCACGCCGGCATCGACCCGGCGGCCACCGCGGGTTCCGACATCGGTGTCTTCACCGGCATGTCGATCCACGACTACCTCGATTCGCTCAGCGACATGCCGCCCGAGCTGGAGGGCTTCGTGACGACGGCCACTGCGGGCAGCGTGGCGTCCGGCCGGGTGTCCTACGTGCTCGGCCTGGAGGGCCCGGCGGTCACGGTGGACACCGCCTGCTCGTCGTCCCTGGTCGCGATACACCTGGCGGCGCAGGCCATCCGCCAGGGTGAGTGCTCGATGGCGCTGGCTGGCGGCGTGGCTGTGATGGGATCACCGATCGGCCTGCTCGGCATGTCCCGGCAGCACGGCCTGGCACCAGATGCCCGGGTGAAGGCGTTCTCGGTGGGCGCCGACGGCACCGTGCTGTCCGAGGGCGTCGGGGTCGTGGTGTTGGAGCGTCTCTCGCAGGCGCGGGCCCGGGGGCATCGGGTTCTGGCGCTGGTGCGGGGGAGCGCGGTGAACCAGGACGGTGCGTCGAACGGTCTGACGGCGCCGAACGGGCCCTCACAGCAGCGGGTGATCCGCCGGGCCTGGGCGAGCGCGGGACTCGGCGGCGGCGAGGTGGACGTCGTCGAGGGCCACGGCACGGGTACCGCGCTGGGCGACCCGATCGAGATCCAGGCCCTCATCGCGACGTACGGCCGCGGCCGCGACCCGCAGTACCCGCTGCGGCTGGGGTCGCTGAAGTCGAACATCGGGCACACCCAGGCGGCCGCCGGCGTGGCCGGCGTGATCAAGATGGTGCTGGCCTTCCGGAACAGCGTGCTTCCGCCGACGGTCAACGTGAGCGAGCCGACCGACCAGGTGGACTGGTCCGGCGGGTCGGTCGAGCTGCTGACGCGGGCGCAGGAGTGGCCGCGCAACGGGCGGGCCCGGCGGGCCGGTGTGTCGTCGTTCGGGATCAGCGGGACCAACGCGCATCTGATCCTGGAGGAGGCACCCGAGGAGCCGGCACAGGAGCCGGCCGGGGCCGGACCCGTCGGCGGCGACCCCGGTACGGGCAGCCGGCTCGTCGGGGACGTCGTGCCGCTGGTGGTGTCGGCGGGCAGTGCACGGGCGTTGGTCGGGCAGGCGGAGCGGCTGGCGGAGGCCTTGGCGGGGGGCGCTGGCCTGGTGGATGTCGCGGTTGGGGTGGTGGCGCGGCGGGCGGTGCTGGCTGAGCGGGCTGTGGTGGTGGCGTCCTCGGAGGCGGAGGCGGCTGGGGTGTTGGGGGCGCTGGCCGATGGTGGGAGTGATCCGGGCCTGGTCACTGGTGCGCGGGTGGACGGCCGGTTGGTGTGGGTGTTTCCGGGTCAGGGCGCGCAGTGGCTGGGGATGGGTGCGGAGCTGCTTGATTCCTCGGTGGTTTTCGCGGAGCGGGTCCGGGCCTGTTCGGAGGCGTTCGGACCGTGGATCGGCTGGTCTTTGGAAGCGGTTCTGCGGGGGGAGGTGGATGAGGGGTTCGCCGGGCGGGTGGATGTCGTTCAGGTGGCGAGTTTCGCGGTGATGGTCGGGTTGGCCGCGGTCTGGACGTCGGCGGGGGTGGTGCCGGATGCGGTGGTGGGGCATTCGCAGGGTGAGGTCGCGGCGGCGTGTGTGGCGGGGGCGCTGACTCTCGGGGATGCGGCTCGTGTGGTCGCTGTTCGGGCTTTGGCTGTGGCCCGTTCGTTGTCGGGGCGGGGTGGTATGGCCTCGGTGGCACTGCCCGAGGAGGAGGTTGAACAGCGGTTGCGGCCGTGGGCTGGCCGGGTTTCGGTGGCGGCGGTGAACGGGCCGGTGTCCGTTGTCGTCGCGGGGGATGGCGATGCGCTGACCGAGGTGCTGGCTGAGTGGGAGCGGGAGGGTGTTCGGGTCCGGCGTGTGGCTGTGGACTACGCCTCGCATACCGCGCATGCTGAGGTGGTCGAACGGGAGCTGGCTGTTGCGTTGGCCGATGTTCGGGCACAGGCTCCGGTGCTGCCGTTTTATTCGACGGTGACACAGGACTGGGTTCGGGAGCCCGGTGTTCTAGACGGTGGTTACTGGTATCGCAATCTGCGGTCTGTGGTGCGGTTCGGTCCGGTGGTGGCGGATCTGATGGAGGGTGGGTATACGAGGTTTACCGAGATCAGTGCGCATCCGGTGTTGGTGCAGTCGGTTGCGGAGACGGCTGATCTTCTTGATCGAGTGGTGGTGGCGGGCGGGACTCTGCGTCGTGGCGAGGGTGGAGTGCGGCGTCTGCTGACGTCGATGGGGCAGGCCTTTGTTGCCGGTGTCGGGGTTGATTGGAAGGCTTTACTCCCGGCTTCGGGCGAGTGGGTTGAACTGCCCACCTACGCTTTTGATCACCGTCATTACTGGCTTAGGCCGGAGAGTCGGGGTGTTGACGCGGCCGGCCTTGGTCTCGTCGCGGTGGATCACCCGCTTCTTGGTGCTGTGGTGCCGTTGCCCCGGGCCGGGGGGGTGGTGGTGGCTGGGCGGCTGTCCCTGCGCACCGACCCATGGCTGGCGGATCACCGGGTGGGTGGTGTGGTTGTGGTGCCGGGCGCTGTGGCTGTCGAGCTGGCGGTTCGGGCGGGTGACGAGGTCGGGTGCGGTGGGCTTGACGAGCTCGTCGTCGAGGCGCCGCTCGTGCTGCCGGAACAGGGCGCGGTCCGCATCCAGGTCGCCGTCGGTGAGCCCGACGAGAGCGGCCGGCGGCCGGTCGAGATCCACGCCATGCCCGACCAGGGCGGCGACGGCGAGAACGCCCGCTGGTCCAGACACGCGTCCGGCAGCCTGTCCGCGCTCCCGGATGAGCCGGTCCCGGCAGCGGATCGGGCGACGCGGCTGTGGCCGCCGTCCGGTGCCCGTCAGGTCGACCTCGCCGGCTTTCACGCCGAGATGGCCGAGTACGGGTACAGCTACGGCCCGGCGCCCGCGGGCCTGCGGGCGATGTGGCGCCGGGCGGACGAGGTGTTCGCCGAGGTCGCGCTGACCGGTGAGCAGCGCGAACGGGCCGCGCGCTTCGGCCTGCACCCGGTACTGCTCGACGCCGCGCTGCGGTCCGGGCTGCGGCATGCCGTGCTGGACGACCGAACCGACCGGGCCGGCGGGCGGCGCCGGTACTGGCAGCCGGCCGAGTGGTCGGGGCTGGCCCTGTACGCATCCGGGGCCGACGTGCTGCGGGTTCGCCTGTCTCCGGCCGGCGACGGCGATGGCCTGTCGCTGGAGGCGACCGACGAGAACGGGCAGCTGGTGCTCCGCCTGGCCGCGCTCGAGTTCCGGCCGGTCACCGGCGAGCAGCTCGCCGCCGCGACCGGCCGGCAGCGGGACGCGCTGTTCCGGGTGGAGTGGTCGGAACTGCCGCCGGTCACGGCGTCCGGGCAGCTGCCGCCCGTCGTACCGCTCTTCGAGGCGGACGAGGTGGCAGTCCTCGCCGGTGTTGTCGCGGACCCGGTCGTCGCCGTGTTCGAGGCACCGGGCGCGGCTGGTACCGGCTCGGACGACGCCGAGCTGCGGCCGGCGAACCAGGCCCTGACCATGCTCCAGGGCTGGTTGGACGAGCCCCGGCTCGAGCCCTCCAGACTGCTGGTCGTCACCCGGGCCGCGGTGCAGGCGGCGGACGGCGACGTGCCCGACCCGGCCGCCGCGGCGGTCTGGGGACTGGTCCGGGCGGTCCAGGCCGAGCACCCGGACCGGGTCGTCCTGCTCGACCTTGAGCCCGGCGCGGAGGTGGAGTCCGTGCTGGGCGCTGTCCTCGCGGTCGGTGAACCTCAGCTGGCCGTCCGCGGGCTCGTGCTGCTCGCGCCGCGGCTGGCCCGTACGACGGGCACCGGGGGCGGGGACGGCGGGCCTGGTTTCCGGCCTGGCGGCACGGTTCTCGTGACCGGGGGCACGGGGTCGCTGGGCGGCGTCGTGGCCCGGCATCTCGTGGCCGAGCACGGCGTCCGGCATCTGCTGCTTGTCGGCCGGCGCGGCCCGGACGCCCCGGGCGCCGGTGAGCTGGTGGCCGAGCTGGCCGAGCTGGGCGCGGAGGTCTCGGTCGCTGCCGCGGACGTGGCCGACCGAGACCAGGTGGCCGCGCTTCTGGCGAGCGTCGACGCCGGGCACCCACTGGCCGGCGTCGTGCACACGGCCGGGACGCTGGACGACGGCCTGGCCACCATGCTGACGCCGCAGCGGATGGCCGGCGTGTTCGGCCCGAAGGCCGGCGGCGCCCGGCATCTCCACGAGCTGACCCGGGACCTCGGCCTCGACGCGTTCGTCGTCTACTCCTCCGCTGCCGGCCTGTTCGGTTCGGCCGGGCAGGGTAACTACGCCGCGGCGAACGCCTATCTCGACGCGTTGATGGCCCGGCGGCGTGCGGAGGGTCGGCCCGGTGTGTCGCTGGCCTGGGGACTGTGGGAGCAGAAGGTTGGTCTGACCGCGCATCTGAGTGAGGTGGACAAGGCTCGGATGAGCCGCGGTGGCGTCCGGGCGATGTCGCCTGCCGAGGGTCTGGAGCTGTTTGACATCGGTCTGCGGGCCGAGCAGCCGCTGCTCGTGCCGATCAAGCTCGACCTGCGCGCTGTCAGGGCCGACGCCGCTGCTGGGGGCGCTGTCCAGCCGCTGCTGCGCGAGCTTGTCCGGCCCGACCGCAAGGTCGCCCGTTCGCGGGTGTCCGGGCCGGGCGGGGGTGGGCTGGCAGCCCGGTTGGCCGGCCGGTCGGCGGCTGAGCAGGAGGCGGTGCTGCTGGACGTCGTCCGCGCCCACGCGGCCACTG
>NZ_CDXDOR010000081.1:0-1291 GCF_978021225.1 Frankia sp. CeTa3Moorea
CGGCCCACCCGGGCCGGCATCACGAGGCACAGCGCCCCCCACCGGCCTGGCCGCGGTGGCGTGACCTCATGTCCCGTGGTGGTGCCTCATGTCCCGTGGTGGTCGAGCCGCGCTGCTGGAGATCGGTGACGGTCCGGGGCTGGGGTTCGTCACCAAACTGCGGCCTTCCCAGGCAGGGACACCCTCCGGCGGTCGGCTCGACACGGGTCGAGGGTCGGCGGGTGCCGCCCGGGTGGACCGGACGATCCGGCGGGGGCGCCACGGGATCCGGGACTGGCCGGGCAGGCGTCGTCGTCCGGTATCCCCTTGGGGAAGGCCGCTGAAGTCGTTCCACGGGACGTCGCGTCTGCCGTGAGCAGATCTGCCGCCAGCAGATCAGCGCCGTGGGCGCGGATTTCCCGGCAACGCTGGTGACGCCGGCCCATCGTGCTCGCACCCATTCCCGACGGCCGGCGGGAGGACGCACCATGATCGAATCTTTTCCGCGCCTCACGCAGGCCGGGCCGGGGGGTCCGCACCGGGCTACCGCGCAGGCCGCCGCACCCGGGCTCGGCTCCGCGGACGACCAGGTGTTCAGCCGGCTCCTCGAGAACCGGATCGTGTTCCTTGGTTCCGCGGTCGAGGACGCGGTGGCCAACGCGATCAGCGCCAAGCTGCTGCTGCTCGCCGCCGAGGATCCCGCGGCCGACATCTACCTCTACATCAATTCGCCGGGTGGCTCGGTGTCCGCCGGCATGGCGATTTATGACACGATGCAGTACGTCGGAAACGACGTGGCGACGGTCGCGCTGGGTCTCGCCGGTTCGATGGGGCAGTTCCTGCTCTGCGCCGGCACGGCGGGCAAGCGCTACGCGCTGCCCCATGCCCGGATCATGATGCACCAGCCGCACGGCGGCATCGGCGGCACCGCTGCTGACATCTCTATCCAGGCCGAGCAGATGCTGTACACCAAGCGCACGCTGCAGGAGCGAATTGCCTTCCACACCGGGCAGACCGTCGAGCAGATCGAGACCGACTCCGACCGGGACCGGTGGTTCATGGCCGAGGAGGCCAAGGAGTATGGTCTCGTCGATCACGTGGTCGCCCGGGTGGATCAGGTACCCAGTGTGGTCAGTGGAGCGGGCATCGGTCTGCGGCGGGCGGGCCGCACCGGTTTCGGCCCCGGCGGCGGGAGCGGGCGATGACCGGGCGGCCTCCCGCCGCGAGCAGGATCATGCTGGGCGGCGGTGCACCGAGGGCCCGTCACGTCCTGCCGAACATCGTGGAACGGACCTCCCGCGGTGAGTACTCG
>NZ_CDXDOR010000081.1:1545-11692 GCF_978021225.1 Frankia sp. CeTa3Moorea
CCAACAGCCGGATCCTCATCCACCAGCCGTCGGCGCAGGGCGAGGGCCAGTCGAGCGACATCGAGATCCAGGCGCGGGAGATCCTGCGCGTACGGGCGCTGCAGGAGACGATGCTTGCCCGCCACACCGGTCGCACCGAGGCGGAGGTCCGTCGCGACACTGAACGCGACAAGATCTTCAGTGCCGATGAGGCCGAGGAGTACGGCCTCATCGACGAGGTCATCATGAGCCGTAAGGCCGCCCGGCTTCTATCGGCACGCAGCGCCTGACCGGGCGCGATCCGGCGGTCCGGCGGTCGGCCGCTCCGGCCGGCCGGCCGGCCACACGTCGACTGGCCACAGGCCGACCTGTCGACGAGCGTGCCTGCGCCCGCCTTCCGGCCGAACATGCCGCGGCCGGAAGGCGGCTGCGGGCCGGGACCACCTGCCCGGCCCCCCCGATCTCCCCGATCCCCGCGGACCGGGAGCGACGGCGGCTCGCCGCGGGCCGGGCACCACCACCCGGCCGGTAGGGACGGCGGCCCGGAAGCTTGGCGAGAGTCCCAGGTTCGGCGACACGCCGAAGGGCAATGCCGCGCCGACCGTTGCGCCGATACCGGTTGTTTCGATGCCAGCCGAGCCCGTGAGGCCGGCCGAGCCCGTGATGCCGACGGTGGCCGTGGTGCCGCTGGCGGCGTGCAGGTCAGCGGAGAGGACGCGGGCCGTGATCGGTGGTGTCGCCTGCCCGTGGACGGCGGACAGCGACCCGGGCGATGCCACGGGGGTGACCTCGGGTTCGAGCCGGGCGAGCTCCAGACGCACCTCGTCCAGCAGATCGGACAGCCGGATGTGCAGCGCCCGGCAGACCGCGGCGAGGATCTCCGAAGACGCCTCCTTCAGGCCGCGTTCGATCTCCGAGAGGTAGGGCATCGACACCCGCGCCGTGTCCGCCACGTCCCGCAGGGTGCGGCCCTGAGCGAGGCGACGCCGACGCAGCGCCTGCCCGACCAGCCGGCGCAGCAACGGCATCTCGGCATCATCCGTCATCGCCATCAGGAACCTCCGGGGGGACTGGTGCCTTGAGGGGTCAGGGGAATCGGAGGGGCGCTCGCGTCCTGATAGCTACACGCGTCCCGGATACTGATCACGTGGGTGGGAAGGCGACCGCTGCCGCAGCCACCCCCCGGGTAAGTCGATGGAGAACTCAGGCACCGAGCGTATCCGCTGCGCCCTCGCCGGAACCGCAAGTACCGCACCCGGCATTCCGCCCGCACCTTCGCCGCGAAGTTGCCGGCGGCCGCCGAAGTTGCCGGCGGCGGACGAACCGTGCGGCGCCGATGCATACGGCGACAACGTGTGAGGCGACGGACGCCGGAAGTGGCACGAAGATGCACCGAAGGTCGGTATTTCCACATCATCCGCGCACTTAGCGTTGTTTCCGTCGTGATTCATCCTGGCCGTCCGGTCTCCGGAACGGTCGTCGCGGTGGCCCGCTTAGCCGGGGCCGCCAGGGACAGGAGATCCGTGGAGGCTCCCACACACATGCCCCGTGCCGTTGCCACTCCGATGGCCGTACCCATGTCCCTGTCCTCGGCCGCGCCGGTGCCGATGGCGGTCCTCGGCACCCGTCCCCACGCCCACCTCGAGCCGCCCGGCGCATCCCCGCGAGCGACGGCGTCCGGGTCGTTTCCCCCTGCTCCGGCCGTCGACATGACCGGAGACGACCGCGTAGCCCTGTGGCAGCAGCGCCTGCTCGAGGCGGAGTCGGGGATGACGACGTTCCTGCTGGAACACCACGCCGATCTGCGTCTGCTCGACTGGCTGCATACCCAGGCCGAGATCTTCGCCGACTTCCCGACGCCTGACGATCGTGATCCGACGGCCTGGCAGCGGGTGTTCTTCCGCGCGCAGGCACTGATCGAACGGTTCATCGTGTCGCGCTGGGGCGAGGCGGAGCTCGTCGACTGGGCGAGGGCCAACGCCTCGGTCTTTGGCAAGGTGGAGCCCGAGCCGACCGGCCGGCCCGCCGACGTCGTCCACCGGCTCGCGCGCCAGGCGGATCTCTACTCCTCCCGTTACGCGGTCGACACCGACGAGCCCACGCGGGCGACCCTGATCATCTCGCACTGTGGCATCTGGGACTACCGCGAGCAGGCCCGCGCCCGGGGCGTGCCCCTCACCCTGGCCTCCCCCTGTTCGTTCTGCACCACTGCCCTCTCGGCGAACATCCGGGCCAAGGGATACGAACCGGCCTTCCGCCTGCTGCATGACGACCCCTCGGTCCCGTCAGCCGGCGTGGCCGTGCCCGCTCCGGCCGGCCAGCCGGCCGTCGTGGCCGGGTCGGTCGCCGGACCGGGGCAGGTCGACCGTGGCTGCGTCTGGACCGCCACCGATGCCACCGACATCACTGATGCCACCGACGCCACCGACGCCACCGACGCCACCGACGCCACCGATATTGTCCACAGAGCGGAGATCAGGCCATGACCCTCGTGACCGACAGCGGTCGTCCCGGCGCCGTCGACGATCCCGGCCGACCCGCCGGTGGCCACCCCGCCGGTGGCCACCCCGCCGGTGCGACGGCCGAGCCCCCGGCCGACCCGCCGCTGGGAATCCCGCCGCCTGCCGGGCAGGGGCTGATGACCGGGGAGCGGTACCGGGCGAGCCTCAACGACGGCCGCGAGGTGTGGCTCGACGGGGAGAAGGCCGCGAACGTGGCGACGCACCCGGCCTTCCGGGGCGCCGTCGACGAGCTGGCCCGGCTGTTCGACCTGCAGCACGAGCCGGATCTGCGCGACGTGCTCACCGTCCACGAACCCGAGGCGGGGACCCGCGTCGGCTGGTCCTACCAGCTGCCGCGCACGCTGGACGATCTGCGGGCCCGGCGGCGCAGCACGGCCGTGTGGATGCGCGAGTCCTGGGGTCAGCACGGCCGGTCGCCGTCGTTCATGGCGAACGTGGCGGTGGGCCTGCTCGACTTCCGGGACCATCTGGAGCGCAACCAGGCCGGCTTCGGTGCCAACGCGGTGGCCTTCTACCGGCACTGTGCGGCCAATGACCTGGTCCTCGGCCACGCTCTGGGTGACCCGCAGATCGACCGGACCACCAGCCCCGTGGACGATCCCGACCTCGCGCTGCGCATCATCGCCGAGCGGGACGACGGCGTCGTCGTCCGGGGCGCCAAGCAGCTCACGACGCTGGCCCCACTGGCCCACGAGGTGCTCGTGTACCTCTCGGCGAGCTTCGCGCAGCGCGAGGCCGAGCAGTTCGTGATCTGGTTCGGCCTGCCGCTGGCCACCCCAGGTGTGAAGATCCTCTGTCGGGAGCCGCTGGGGGCCCGGCCGTACGGGCACGCCCACACGCTCGCGTCCCGGTTCGACGAGCAGGACGCCATGCTGTTCTTCGACGACGTGCTGGTTCCGTGGGACCGGGTGTTCCTGCTGCGCGACGGCAACCTCGCCCGGGTCGGACTCGGGCGGATCAACGCCTGGAGCGCGGCCGCCGGCCACATCCGCTACCAGGAACGGCTGCGGACCCTGCTCGCCGTCGGCACGCTGCTCGCTGACGCGATCGGAGCCTCGGGGCTGCGTCACGTCCAGGAGGACCTCGGGGAGCTGGCGAGCTACGTTGACCTCGTCGGGTACTTCCTCGACGCGGGGGAGGCCCGGGTCGAGACGACGGACGGCGGCCTGCTCGCGCCGGGTAACACCGACGCGAGCCGCGTGTGGTCGGCGCAGGTCGCCGGCCGGGCAGTGGAGATCGTGCGGCGGATCGGCTCGTCGGGTGTCCTCATGCAGCCCAGCGAGCGTGACCTCGCCGCCGCTGACCTGCGGCCCTACCTCGACCGGTACATGCGGGGCGCGAACCTCCCGGTCGAGGAGAAGTCGCGGCTGTTCCGGCTGGCCTGGGAGCTCACGGCGGACAGCTTCGGGCAGCGTCAGGATCTCTACGAGTTCGTCCACCGCGGGGACATCACCCGCAACCGGATCAACCTGCTCCGCCGGGACGACCTGGGACCTGTCACCGACCAGATCCGGGAGCTGATCACCCGTCCGCTCTGAGGCCTGACGACCGGGGCTGTCGGGCCGGGCGGAGGGGCCCGGGGACGGCGTGCGCGGAGGGTGTTAGCGATACCACCGCCTACCTGGTTGAGCTAACCGAAGGTGCCTACGGTCGGGTCAGCCCCCTGCACGCGGGACGGCGGGGTGATACCGCCGTCCCGCGTTCGCTCCTCGTGGTAAGGACCCGGAGTCATGACGATCGGAGCCGCCTCGCCCCCTCCCGTCCGCGCCGAGGTCTCCGCGTACTCCGGGTACTCCGCGTACTCCGGGGGTCCGCCGCGGGTCAGGGTTCCGGCCTGTCCCGGGGTTCCCGTTCGCGCCGAGGCGTCCGCGCAGCCCGAGTGTCCCGCGTACGCCAAGGATCTCACGCCCACAGAGATCGACGGCGGTGTGTCGGTGTTCCTGCTGCACGCCCATCCGGTGACCGGGGCTGGGCTGCACCTGCTGCTCTCGACGATCTGCCGGCTCGACGTCGTCGGCCGCAGCCACCGGCTGGATGCCGCGCTGCCGCAGATCCGCCGCTCGCGTCCCCGGGTGCTGCTGCTCGGGCTCGCGGGGGACCTCGCGACCGACCTCGCGGCGGTGCGCCGGCTGCGCGCGGAGGCCGACCGGATCCCCATCACGCGCGTCCTGCTGTTGCGGCCGCTGGCTACCTGCGCCGAACTGACCCAGATCCTCACCACCGGGGCGTCGGGGGCGGTGCTGCCGGACACTCCGCCTGCCGACCTCGCCCACGCGGTCACCATCGCCGCGCTCGGCGGCGTGGTCTTCCTGCCCGCGCCGCCGCCGACGGGGGTGCCGGGGCCGCCGGGGCCGCCGGTCCAGGCCGAACTGCCACCGCAGGCCCTCGGGCTGACCTCCCGGGAACGCGCGGTGCTCGGCCAGCTCGCCCGCGGCCTGTCGAACGCGGAGATCGCTTGCGAGCTCGCCCTGGCCGAGGCAACGGTCAAGCGGTACCTCACCGGTGCGATGCGCAAGATCGGCCAGCCGGACCGGCTGCGCGCCGGCCTCTACGCCTATCGGCACGGACTGCTGGACGGTCCGCATGCGGGCTGGACGGGCCGTGGGCGCGGGTCCGGCCGCGGATCGGCGCTGGACCGAGCGCCGGACCGGGTAATCGAATGATCGGGGTGGCCGCGGGCGCCATGGAGGGATGAACACGTTCCGCGAGTCGGTGTTTTCGATGATCCGGATTCCAGTCGATCATCGCAGGTCTATTACTTGCGGTTATCGATAGGTTGCTTCAGGTATCGAAATTCATGCCGACGTTGTTTGATCATGTAAATGACACGATCTCTCCGGGTAAGCGCCGGACATGGCCGCCGGGCGATGCCACCATGGGGCTGTGTCTTCTTGCGTTGGACGGTCCGCTCGGCCGTTTCGGCCTGCGCTGATCCGGCGGCGGTGGCTGGATTTCAGCCATCACATGGGTGACTGCTGTTAGGCGTTGTTGGCGACTGAGGATAGTAGCAGTCCTGCTGACCGCGTGTCCCTGTGTCGATGCTGTCCCGCCCGCTGGATGTGCCGGATGTGCCGGATCGGCGGTGTCGACAAGGCCGCCCGATCCGACTGGAACCGATGAGCGACGACGCCCGCCAGCGTGAGCTTGGATTCTTTCTTCGTGCCCACCGTGAGCGCCTGCGACCCGAGGACGTCGGGTTGCCCGCCACACCTCGCCGCCGCACCCCGGGGCTGCGCCGGGAGGAGGTCGCCGCCCTCTCCGGCCTCGGCCTCGCCTGGTACACCTGGCTGGAACAAGGCCGGGTCGCCGCGTCCCGGCAGGTCCTCGAGGCCGTCGCTCGGGCCCTGCGGCTCGACGACGACGGTCGTCGCCACGCCCTGGCGCTCGCCGGCCTGCACACGCCGCCGGCGGACCGCCACCACACCCTCGTCAAGGCGCTGCGTTCGGTGCTGGACAACTGGCCGAACTGTCCGGCGTTGCTACTCGACCGGCGCTTCGACGTCACCGCCTGGAACGACGCCTACACCGTCCTGTGGGGGGATCCCGCCGACGTGCCCGAGCCCCAGCGCAACCTGCTGTGGATGCTGGTGGCGCAGCCCCGGACCCGGGACGGGATGGGCGGGTCCGAGGACGTGGCCAAGGACCTGCTCGCCCAGTTCCGCGCCCAGCTCGGTCATCATCCCGACGACCAGCGCGGCCGTGCCGTGCTGGAGCTGCTCGAACAGGCGCGCCCCGAGCTGCGTGCCTGGTGGCAGTGCCGGTCCGTGCGCGTGTTCACGGGCCGCACGGTCAGCGCGGCCACGCCGCTCGGTGACATCTCGCTGATGCTGTCGGTGCTGCGACCGGGTGACGACCCGGAGTCCACCATCTGGCTCCAGACGCCCGCGACGCCCGCGGACCGGGAGCTGCTCGCCCAGCTGGCGGCCGAGACGCCGGGCGAGACGCCGGGCGAGGCGCGGCGCCCGGGCCCCGCCGCGCGGCAGCGGCTCTCGGCGTGACCGCGACCGGCGGCCCGGCCTGCGGCGAGTTGCTGGAATGGGTAGTGAGTTTGCTGGGATGGGTGAGGTGCATCGCGCCGAGCCCGGTGTTCTATTTCGAAGTCGTCGGGATTGACGGGGGCCCGGACGCGACTGTCGCTTGCGTCTCCCGGTCTGGTCGGCGGCTGGCCCAGCGGTTGATCCTCGCCCGGCGGGAAGGCCGGTGGCGGCCGGAATCCCGCGTTGTCTCGGGTCCGACAGTTCACCGCGCGGCGGCGGGTTCAGGATGGTAGATGACGGACCCGGTGTGATAGATGTAACGGCGAACGGTTTCGCCGTATCACCGTCGAGCCGTCGCCCGGATCGGTCACCCGGCTTGGCGGCGACGTTCGGGGGGCGGCGACGTTCGGGGGAGGCGACGTTTGGGACGCGATGACGTTTGGGACGAAACAGGCACGGCGCGCCGTCGGGTTCGACGGAAATACCGGTGAACGCCGGCGATCGACGGTGGTGGATTCCCGCATGGTATGACGCGGGAATCCACGGGTGACCGGCGTTCCCTCGGGGCGTCGGCCATCCTGGCGGGTGCGGGAGAACAGGAGATCTAAATGATCGACCAATTGTGGCTGTACCCGCCGCTTGCCTACGGGCGGTTGGGCCCGTCGCCTACCCCCTGTGACAACTACGTCTGGGGCCCCAACGACCTGTCGCCGCGGGGCACCGGGCGCACGATCGTCCAGCCGGCCGAGACCCTCGATGTCGCCGAGGACGGGACGGTCACCACCCGGCTGCCGGCGACGGTGACGTTCAAGGACGCCGCGGGATTCCGCCCGGTGTGCCCGTTCTTCGAGCTGCACGGCGCGTGGACGACCGACGGGGTGACGCACGAGGGGCCGATCACCCCCGATGTCCTGGCGGCCTTCGGTCTCAGTCTCTCCCAGGTGCGGTGGGAGGTGGAGGTCGCCAACCTCAAGCCGCATCACTACACGCAGGTCGACGACGACCGGATCGCCGCGAAGGTGAGCATCGCCGGCGACGACACCGGGCGGCGCCCGCTCGACGGGCGCTCCCCCGAGGGCGCCGCGACGCCGCTGGTGCCCGTCGGCAGCCGCGTCCCGCTGGGCAGCGTGCAGCTGACCCGGCCGAACACCGAGCTGCCGGAGCTGCGGCTGCGGTTCACCCCGGCCGTCGGCGCGGTGTACGGCCCGACGGACCTCCCGGCGCAGACGAGCGTCTACGCCCTGCCCGCGGACCGGCTCATCCTCAACCCGCAGTCGACGTGGAGCGGCTTCGCGCTGACCGGCGACGACCCGCGCACCAACCCGGGTGGCCTGTTCGCGGGCGCCGAGAACAGCGCCAGCCTCGGGCTCGTCGACGACGTCTGCGACGGCACGGTGCGGGTCGTCCTGCCGGGGGGACTCACCGCGACGGCCCGGATCGTCGTCGGGCCGCCGGACTTCGCACCCGACCGGCGGCCGTTCACCTCGGCCGCGGACGGCCTGACCGACCGGGTCCGGCGCGCCGACGTCCGCGAGCCCGCCTACGTGGCGGACGCGGCCCGCACCACGCTGGAGGTCCGCGACCTGTTCGAGCGGATCTTCGAGACGGTCGGCGCGGTCAACATCGACGCCCAGAACGACCGGGCCCGGTTCGAGAACGCCGCGATCGCGCGGAGCCGGCGGGAGCCGGTCGAGTCGGTCCGGGACCTGGCGTTCCCGGCGGCCGAGCCGGTGACCGGCCACCCGCTTCCGCTGACCGAGGCGGGCCGGGCGCGCCACCGCCGGTTCCTGGCGCTGGAGGTGCTCGAGGACCTGTTGCGGGAGCGGCCCGAGCTGCTCCCCGCGGTCGTGCGCGAGCCGGCGACCAGGGAGCGTTACTACGACCGTCGCATGCCGGCGCTGATGCGCGGCTCCGACCGCCATCCGATGCACATCACCCGGCGGCAGTACGATCTTCTTCTCGCCTGGAGCGCCGCGCTGCGGCGGGACATCGAGTCCGGCACGTGACGGTCCTGCTGCAGATCGGTCGCCGCCCGCCGGGCTGGGAACCGCGGCCGGCGGAAGGAGAGCGGGCCGCCGTCTCGGGCGGCGCGCCGGATCCCGCCGCCGAGGTCCGCCTGTTCCGCAGCGCACGGGGTGCGCACCTGTTCGTGACGGACGGCAGCCGGGTCTACGACCTGCCCGAGGACGTCGCGCGGCGAGTGGAGACCTGGCTGGGCTCGGGCGGGGCGATCGAGCTCGATCCCGGACTGCGCGCCGACCTGGGGCTGGAGCCGTCCACGCCCCGGCGCATCGACGGGCGTCCGATCGACCCGCCACCGCTGTCCGCCCTGTCGCTGAACGTCATGCAGGCGTGCAACATGTCGTGCGCCTACTGCTACGCCGACGAGGGGCGGTTCGGCGGTGCGGCCCGGGCGATGCCGCGCGGGGTCGCCTTCGCGGCGGTCGACCGCCTCCTCGCCGAGTCGCGGCCGGGCGCCGACGTCGTCGTGGGGTTCATGGGCGGCGAGCCGCTGCTCGCCGCGGACCTCGTCCATGAGGTCACCGTCTACGCGGCGCGGGCGGCCGCGGCCGCCGGGCGGCGGGTGCGGTTCTCCCTGACCACGAACCTGACCGTGCTGCGTCCCGAGGACGCCCGCCTCTTCGCCGAGTATCCCTTCGCCGTCTCGGTGAGCATCGACGGCGACCGGGACCGCAACGACGCGCTGCGGCGGCTGCCTGGCGGGGCTGGCGGGGCCGGCGGGGCCGGCGGGGCCAGTGCCTACGACCGGGTGCGGGCCGGGCTCGACCTGCTGGCCCGCCACGGGCGCCCGCGCCACCTCGCCGCCCGGATCACCGTCACCCCGGCGAGCGGCCGGCTGCGCGACGTCCTCGACCACGTGATCGGCCTCGGGTTCGACGAGGTCGGGTTCGCTGCGGTCGTCGCGTCGCCGGACCCGGCGCTCGAGTTCACCCGCCCGGCCTTCGACGAGTTCCTGCGGCAGATGGTCGAGTGCGGCGAGGTGGCGCTGCGTGAGCTGGCCGCCGGTCGCCGGTACCCGTTCGGCAACTTTGAGACCGCCATGCAGCAGATTCACCGCGGCAGCCATCGCCCCTACCCGTGCGGGGCGGGCGCGGGGTACCTCAGCGCCGCCGCGAACGGCGACCTGTTCGCCTGCCACCGGCTCGTCGACGACCCCGACTTCGCCATGGGGTCGGTGGCGGCCGGCCCGGACGACGCGGCCCGGGCGGGTCACCTCGCCCGTAGCCACGTCGACCGGATGAGCCCGTGCCGCTCGTGCTGGGCCCGGTATCTGTGCGGGGGCGGCTGCTACCACGAGGTCACCCGGCGTGGGCGGCCCGGCTGCGACTACATCCGTGGCTGGCTCGCCTTCTGCCTGCGGGCGTACGTCGAGCTGTCCGCGGCGCGTCCCGATTTTTTCGACGGGCGACCGCCGGCGTCGGCGATGTACGGCGGCAGCGGCAGTGACCCGACCACCGTCGCCCGGTGATGGTGCGCCGCCCGGTGATGGTGCGCCGCCCGGTGGTGCGCCGCCCGGTGGTGCGCCGCCCGGTGATGAGGCGTTGCTCGATGAACTCGATGAGGATGCGTCGCCCGGCGAGGTGCGTCGCTCGAGGAAGGGGCTGAAACATGGCGGATCCCGTGCCCGTGCCCGGGCCACCGGCCGGG
>NZ_CDXDOR010000081.1:12061-22931 GCF_978021225.1 Frankia sp. CeTa3Moorea
CCCGGCCGGCACCCGTCCCGAGAGCGGCGTCGACAACTGCTATCCGGGGCTGGAGTTCGACCAGCGCAATCTCGACAAGGCGTTCTTCCCCGGGCTGACCTTCGAGTTCCACCGTCCGGACGGCGCCGTGCTGCGTCACGTCGCCGCCACCGGTGTCGCCGCCGAGCGCGGCCTGACCGACGCGGATCTGCCCCTGCACCTGTGGGCGGTGTGCGGGCGCACGACCGTCGACCAGGCCGAATCGGAGATACCGACGTTCACCTGCGCGGACCTTGGCGGTCTGGACGTCTGGCGGCTGGTGCACGACCTGATGCCGGGTCGGATCGCGATCCTGCTCGGCCCGCCGCCGGGGATCTCCTCGCCCGGCGCCGACGTCGTGAACGGCACGCTCAACGGATTCCGTCGCGGTGACCGCAGCGTCGTGCAGCGGGATCCGGACGGCACGGTGCTGGCGGTCCTGGTCGCCGACCGGGCCCGTTACCTCGACCCCGACGGTGTCATCGACCCCGACGTCTACCTGCCCGGGGAGCTGACCCGCAGCCTGTGCGCGCCGTGGCAGTACGACTTCCGGGACTGCGGCTGCTTCTACTGGGCGGCGTCCAAGCCCGACGTCGTCACCAGCGCGGACGGGCAGGTCCCCTACGTCAACTTCCAGCGGCGCGATCGCACCAGCGTTCCGCCGCCCGCCGACCTGGCGACCGAGGTCGGCCGCCGGGAGCTGGAACTGGACTACCCCGAGATGCTCCATGCCTGGAACGACCTGGCCGTCGTGCTGGACGGCCGGGAGACCGGCGGGGGCGCGCCGCTACCGCCCCCGGCGCCGGCTACCGACGAGCTGACCCGGGACGAGGTGCTCGCCGAGCTGAACTACCTGGCCACTGTCGAACATGCCCTGTCGGTGGAGTACCTGTTCGCCCACTACTCGCTCGACGCGCCCCGGCTACTGCCCGACGACGCCGACGAGCACACCCGCCGCGTGCATGCCGCGGCCACCGAGGTGTTCTCCATCGCGGTCGACGAGATGCGGCACCTGCGCTGGGTCAACGAGGCGCTCACCCTGCTCGGCCTGCCCCCGAACGTCGGCCGGGCCGAGCGCATCCACCGCCAGCTCGACCGGCCGTTCCAGCTCCAGCCGTTGACCCCGGCACAGCTGGACTGGTTCATCGAGGTCGAACGGCCGAGCCAGGGAACGGCGTCGGGCATCGACGGGATGTACGTGCGGCTGCTGCGCACGATCGATGGACGGCCCGACCTCTTCCCCGAGCGGGACCGGCTCGTCCACCTTGTCAAGCTCATCATCGACGAGGGGGGTGAGCACTTCCGCCGGTTCGGCACGGTCAAGAATCACCTCGCCGGGCTCGCGCCGGAGAGCTATCTGCGCACGATGCGGCCGGATCCGGTCGACGCGCTCACCGGCGGTCTGGCGGATCTCAGCGACCAGAACTACGCTCTGCTGCTCAGCGCCCTGCAGGCGACCTTCGCCCTGGGGGACCGGGCCGGCGGGCAGCTGCTCGAGCAGGCCCGTCGGGCGATGTTCAGCCTGCACGAGACGAACCACCTGCTCGCCGCGCGCGGCGTGCAGCCGCGCTTCGCCCTGCCCGGTCCGGTCACCCTGCCCATTCCGGTCGCCGACCACGCCGCCGGGCTCCGGCGGGCGCAGGAGACCGTTGCCGAGCTGGGCGGCTCGGCGGAGCGTCGACTCGTGCTCCAGCACGGGGCGGCGCACGAGGCCCTGCTCGCCGAGCTCCTGGCCGCCGGCACCGCGCCGGCCTCCGCGCCGGCCTCCGCGCCGGCCTCCGCAACGGACGGGGAGCCGGGCGGCTCCCGGACGGAGGAATGACCGAGGCCGTCGTCGCCGGGGCTGGGTTGGCCGGCCTGACCTGCGCGTACCTGCTCGCCGCCCAGGGACGGCCCGTCCGGGTGACCGGATGGCAACCGGATGCCCGTGAGCGGGCGCCGGATACCGGCGGTGCGCGTCCGCGCTGGCTGGTGCTCAACGAGCTGACCGTTGCCGTGCTCCGAGACGTCTGGGACGGCGGCGCCGGCCTGTTCGAGGACGCCTGGCCGATTCGGCACCGGCACGTCCGGTGGGGCGGGTCGGCCACGACGCGGCGGCTGGAACAGCCCAGCCTGGCTGTCGACGGCAGCGTGCTGGTCCGCCGGCTGGGCGCACGGCTCGCCGAGGCGCACCCGGACCTGGTCCGGTTCACCCCGGATGGCCTCGCGTCGCCGCCTGCCGTGTCGCCGCCTGCCGTGTGGCTGGTCACCGCCGCTGCGCCTCCACCGGGCCGACCGGCCCGACCCGTCGAGCTCGGACGCCGAAACATGATCAGCGCCGAGGTGCGGCTCGCGCCGGCCGAGCCCACCGCCACGAGCCGGCTGGTGGCCGCCGGGTCGGCATGGGTCTTCCTGGCGCCGATCGGCGAGCGGCAGGCGTTGGTGCAGGCGATGGTCCCCGGGCCCGTCGCCCGTCCCGTGCCGCTGCTTCATCGGCTTCTCGCCGAGACGGCGCTGGGAGCACGATTGACGGCGCTGCCCGAGACCGTCGTGGTCGTGCCCGCGGCGCCCCGGTTCCTACAACCGCCCTGCGGGCCGGGGTGGTTCGCGGTGGGAGGCACCGCCGCCCGGTTCGACCCGCTCAGCGGCTCGGGGGTCGCGCACGCCGTCCGCACGGCGATCCTCGCCGCGGCGGCGATCGAGGCCATTGACCGGGGTGCCGACGAGCGGGACGTCCGCGCGCACGTCACGGCCCGGGTCCTAACCGCCTTCTTCGAGCACGTCCGCACCTGTCTGGGCCTCTACACCTCCGCCCTGGACACCTCCGCCCTGGACACCTCGGATCCGGGTACCTCCGCCCTGGCCGCGACGGCCTGGCGGGACGAGATCGACACGATGGCGGGTGCCCTGCGCCGGTTCGGCGCGGCCCCACCGCCCTCCTTCGGCTTCACCCTGGTGGACCGCCACCTCGTCGCTCATCCCCGTTGACGGCTCCACCGAGGTGGCGCGGCGTACCGCCGGACGGACATGCGCGACGCCGGGCGGGGCGCGCGGCACGTGCGGGTGGGCCTACGGGCGATGCGCACGGGCTTGCGGCCCGATGCCTATGAGCCGCGATAACAGGATGAACCGCTGCCTGTCTAGACTAGTACGGCAATAGCACCATCGGCGACTACCTCCCCGTTCGTGCTGGTCCGTGCCCGTACGGCACGCGCCCGGGCCGCCGGTTGCGGCTCCGCGTGCCCCTCGGCCGCCGGGCCGCATGACCTGGTGAGGCCATCGTCGCGTCCGCCCTATCTGGAGCATCCATGAAACGCCCACGTCCCCGATTCCACCCCGCCGCCCGCGTCGCGGCCGTCGCGGCCGCCGCCGCCATGCTCGGCGCCTGCGCGTCCGATCCGGCACCCGCCGGCTCCACCAGCGCGAACGGGGCGGGCGGAACACCGCACCGGGGCGGCACGCTCACCTTCGCGGTGGCCACCGAGGGCGACTGCCTCGACCCGCACGTCAGCCCGGCCGACGTCACCGCTGTCATCCAGCGGGGTGTGTTCGACTCGCTCGTGGCGCAGCAGCCGGGCGGCGAGGTCGGCCCGTGGCTGGCCACGTCGTGGACGGTCTCCGCCGACGCGAAGACGTTCACCTTCAAGCTCAAGGACGGCGTGACGTTCCACGACGGCACACCGTTCGACGCGGCGGCGGTGAAGGCGAACTTCGACCACATCGCGGCGAAGTCAACGAAGTCGCAGTACGCGGTGGCGCTGCTCGGCCCCTACGTCGGCACCGAGGTCGTCGACCCCCGCACGGCCAAGGTCACCTTCTCCAAGCCGTACGCGGCATTCCTCGCCGCGGCCGCCACGGCCTACCTCGGCATCGAGTCGCCGAAGAAGATCGCCGAAGCGCCGGACACCCTCTGCTCGGGCGGGCCGAACTCGGTGGGTACCGGGCCGTTTCGCTTCACCCGCTATGTGAAGGGATCGGTCGCCGAGTTTACCCGCAATGACGGCTACACCTCGGCCCCCGGCGGCGCGAAGCACACCGGCGCCGCCTACCTCGACAAGCTGGCCATCCGCTTCCTGCCCGAGGACGCGACGAGGGTGAGCGCGCTGCGCAGTGGGGAGATCGACGCCGCCGACGGCGTGCCGGCGCAGAACGTCGCCGCGCTCGAGGGCGATAACTCCCTGCGGCTGCTCAAGGTGATTCCGCAGAACGCCAACTACTCGATCTACTTCAACACCAGGCGTGCGCCGTTCTCCGACGAGCGGGTCCGCAAGGCCGTCCAGCGCGCCGTCGACGTCGACACGATCGTGAAGACGGTCTACGCCGGCCAGTACGCCCGCGCGTGGAGCACCCTGACGCCAAAGAACATCGCCTACGATCCCAGCCTCGAGAAGGCCTTCCCCCATGACGTCGCCGCGGCGAACAAGCTGCTCGACGAGGCCGGCTACACCGGCCGCGACGCCGACGGCTACCGCACGAAGAACGGCGCGCGTCTCGTCCTCGACTGGCCCTACGTCGGCGCCTTCAACCGCGAGCAGCGCGACATCGTCAGCCAGGCGGTACAGGCCGACCTGAAGAAGGTCGGCATCGCCACCAAGCTCTACTCGATGGACTCGGGCGCCTACACCACCCAGCGCAACGCCGGCGGCTACGACCTGATCGCCTACAGCTGGGGCAAGTCCGACCCCGACCTGCTCCGTACGCTGTTCGCCTCGAATCTGACGTTCACCCAGGGCGGGGCGAACAGTTCCGGGATCGCGGTGCCGGAGGTCGACGAATGGCTCGCGACCGGCGCCGGCACGACGGATCTCGCCGCCCGCAAGAAGGCCTACGGGCAGGTGCAGAAATATGTGATCGACCACGCGTACACCCTGCCGGTCTACGTGTTCACCCGGACCGTCGGCACGGTGTCGAAGGTCTACGACATCACCTTCGACGCGGACGCCTTCCCGCTGTTCTACGACAGCTGGGTGGGCTGATCTAGTGCGGGCTGTGGCGAGGTTCCTGCTGCGTCGGCTGGTCGTGGGCGCCGGGGTCCTGTGGGGCGCGGCGACGTTGGCCTTCGTGACGCTGCACGTCGTACCGGGTGATCCCGTCGACACTTTGATCGGGCCGACGTTCGGGATCTCGCCGCAGCTTCGGGAGCAGATCAACGAGACGTACGGGTTCCAGTCGCCGCTCGTCGTCCAGTACGGCACCTGGCTGCGCCGCCTGGTGACCGGCCATCTCGGCACCTCCTACCAGCTGCAGCGGCCGGTCGTGGAGGTGTTGTCCGGTCAGGTGTGGCCGACGGTGCAGCTGGCGCTCACGGCGTCCGCGCTCGCCACGCTGCTGGCGATCGGGCTCGTGGTGTCGACCGCCGGCCGGGGCGGCACCACCCACCGGCTCGGCCGGATGCTGGCGACCAGCGTCGAGCTGCTCGTCGTGTCGAGCCCGACGTTCTGGATCGGCATCCTGCTCATCACCCTCTTCTCCGCGCATCTCGGCTGGTTTCCCAGTGCCGGCGCCGCTGGCCCGTCCGGACTGGTCCTCCCGGCGTCCGCGCTGGCCCTGCCGATCGCCGGGGTCCTCGCCCAGGTGCTGCGGGAGGGACTTGACGCCGCGCTGGAGGCTCCGTTCGTCGTCTCGGTCCGCGCCCGCGGCATCGGCGCGGTGGGCGTGCTGACCCGCCACGCCCTGCGCCATGCCGCGCTCCCGCTCGTCACCCTGCTCGGCTGGGCGGTGGGCAGCCTGCTCGGCGGCGCCGTCGTCACCGAGGCGGTGTTCGCCCGGCCGGGGATCGGTCGGGTGACCCTCGCGGCGATCTCGGCCAAGGACATCCCGGTGGTCACCGCGGTGGTGCTGCTGTCCGCGGCGGTCTTCGTCGTCGTGAACAGCGTGGTCGACCTGCTCTACCTGCTCATTGACCCGCGACTGCGCGACGACGGATCCGGTGCCGGGAGGGCCACGGCGGTTGATCTGGCGGTGTCCCGGTGACCGCGGTCGGGGAGGCCCGCCCCGGGACCGAGTCGCCCGCCGCCGGTGCCCTGGCCCGCACCGGCGGTGGCCGGCCGCGTCCCGGTTTGATCGCGGCCGGCCTGCTGATCGTCCTGCTTCTTGTCGCGACCGCCTGGCCGGGGCTGCTCAGCCGTCATCCCGTGGACGGGGCGAACCTCGGCGAGGCGCTGCGCGGACCGAGCTGGGCACACTGGTTCGGCACCGACCAGCTGGGCCGGGACGTCTTCGCGCGGGTGGTCACCGGCGCCCGGCATTCGCTACTGCTCGGTGCCGGAGCGACCGCGCTCGGCGCGGGGATCGGGGCGACGGTCGGCCTCGCGGCGGCCCTCGGCGGCCGGTTCGCGGACGGGCTGCTCATGCGGCTCGTGGACCTGCTGCTCGCCTTCCCCGAGCTGCTCCTCGCGCTGCTGGTCATCGCCATCGTCGGTCCAGGCTCGGTGAACGCGGCGGTGGCCATCGGCATCGCGGCGGTCCCCAGCTACGCGCGGGTTGTGCGGTCGCGTGCCCTCGTCGTCCGCCATGCCGGGTTTGTCGACGCCGGGGTGGCGCTCGGCCTGCCCCGATCGGTGATCGTGCTGCGCCACATCGTGCCGAACACGCTAGGACCGTTGCTCGTGCTGGCCACCGTCGGCGTCGGGACGGCGATCATCTCAGGTTCGGCGCTGAGTTTCCTGGGCCTCGGTACGAAGCCGCCGGCCCCCGAGTGGGGGGCGATGCTCGCCGACGGCCGGGGCGTCATCGACACCGCCTGGTGGGTCGTGGTGTTCCCCGGGGCGGCGATCGCCGCCACTGTCGTCGCCGTGACCGTGCTCGGCCGCCATGCCCGCCTGCGGGTGGAGGGACGGACTCCGTGAACGACCAGCCGCAGGTCTCACCGCCGGCACCGCCGAACTCGGCACCGCTGGGGTCGGCACCCCCTGGTTCGACACCTCTGAGCGCGCGGGGGGCGAAGGAGCCGTCCGCGACCCTGCTGACCGTCGACGGGCTGCGGGTCTCCTTCGGCCGGGGCGGTCGGGCCGTCGAGGTGGTGCGGGGAATCTCCTTCGATGTCGCTGTGGGGGAGTGTGTGGCCCTCGTGGGCGAGTCCGGATCGGGTAAGAGCGTGACCGCCCGCGCCCTCGTCGGACTCGCCGGAGCGGACGCGACGGTCCAGGCCCGGCGGCTGCGCCTGGGCGGGACCGACCTCATCGGGCTGCGGGACCGGGAATGGCGCGCCCTGCGTGGCCGCCGGATCGGCCTGGTGCTCCAGGACGCCCTCGGTTCCCTCGATCCGCTGCGGCGGGTCGAGCAGGAGGTCGACGAGGCGCTGCGGGCACAGGGCCCAGTCGCGCGGGCCGAACGTGGCCCCCGGATCGCGACGCTGCTGGCGCGGGCCGGTATTCCTGATCCACAGGTCCGTGCCCGGCAGTACCCGCACCAGCTCTCCGGCGGGTTGCGCCAGCGGGTGCTGATCGCCGCGGCGCTGGCCGGCACCCCGGACCTGCTCATCGCCGACGAGCCGACCACCGCTCTCGACGTCTCGGTCCAGGCCCGGATCCTCGATCTGCTCGCCGGTCTGCGCGAGAGCGGGATGGGACTGCTGCTCATCAGCCATGACCTGGCAGTCGTCGCCCGGCTCGCCGATCGGGTCGCCGTGCTGCGCGACGGAGTGATCCTGGAGAGTGGCCCGACCGAGCGGGTACTGGGCGATCCCACGCACGCCTATACCCGCGAGCTGCTTGCCGCCGTGCCCTCCGCGCGGACCAGGGGCAGCCGGCTGGCCGGACCCGTCGACGAAGCCGGGATCGCGTCGGCCGGGCTCGCGTCTGCCGGGCTCGCGTCTGCCGGGCTCGACGCGGGCGGCTCGACCGGCGCCGAGATCCTTCTGCGGGCGACGGGACTGCGCAAGGCGTTCCGGACGGCGGACGGAGAGCGACGCGAGGTGGTCCGGGACGTCTCCTTCGCGCTGCGCCGCGGGGAGACCCTCGGGCTCGTCGGCGAGTCCGGTTCGGGGAAGACGACGCTCGCCCGGATCATGCTGGGTCTGACCGAACCCGACGCGGGTGAGGTGCTGCTCGGCGGCGTTCCCTGGGTCGGCCCGTCGGGTCCTGGGGGCGGCTGGGGCAGCTGGGTGCCGGAGCGTGACCGCCGACCACGCCGCCGGCAGATCCAGGCGATCTTCCAGGACCCGCTGGGTTCCTTCGACCCACGACTGACGGTGGGCCGGATCCTGACGCAGGCGCTGCGGGTGGGTGGGGTCGCGCGAACCGAGCGCCGCGACGCCGCCGTCCAACGGCTGGAACAGGTGGGGCTCTCCGCGCGGGAACTACGGCGCAGACCGGTCGAGCTGTCCGGCGGGCAGCGGCAGCGGGTGGCCATCGCCCGGGCGCTGTCCGTGGAACCGCAGGTGCTGATCTGCGACGAACCGGTGTCCGCGCTCGACGTGTCCATCCAGGCCCAGGTCCTGGACCTGCTCGTCGACCTGCGCCGGACCCACCGCATGGCCATGGTCTTCGTCTCGCACGACCTCGGCGTCGTGCAGCACCTCAGCGACCGGGTCCTGGTGATGTACGACGGGCGGGTCGTCGAGTCCGGGGACGTGGGGACGGTCTTCACCGCTCCCCGGCACCCCTACACCGTACGGCTGCTCACCGCGGTGCCCCGGCTCCCCGCACCGCCTACCCCCCCAGCGGCTACCGGGCCGTCTCCGCAGGCCGGGCCGCCCCTGGCCGACAGCGCCACAGCCGTACCGGCATCTGGGTGATGTGCCCCTCGATGTCGAGGCGGTGCTGCGCGACCTCCCCGATCGCCCGAAAGTAGTCCTCCTGACGGTCCGCACCGACGAGCCGGCTGTAGTAGGTGCCAAAGGTCGCCGCGTGGAACCGCTGGTACTCTTCGCCGTTCGCGGCCCGCACGACCGCCGGGCGTTCGTCGACGCCGTCGATGTCGAAGTACGCGTCGAGCAGGGTCGCGGTGTCGTCCACGGACAGGGTGCGTACGGCGATCGGAATGATCCCGGCCGCCGCCAGCAGTCTGGGTACGTCCTCGGCCGCATGGCCCAGCCGGACCAGGGCCTGCCGGGCGAGGTCGTCGCTGCCACCGAACCCGTACTCGTCGTGCTCGGGATGGTGGGTGGTGAGCAGGAAGGCGCCGCCGGGCCGCAGTCGCGTGGAGATCCACCGCACCAGCTGCTCCTCGTCGGGGTGGATCCAGTGCAGGACCGAGGTGAGGGTGACCAGGTCGAACGCCGTGGGACCCGCATCGTCGGCCAGCTGCGGGGGCCGGCGCAGATCGGCCTGGACGAAGCGGAACCGTACCCGGGTCGCGTAGGGGGTGAGCTTGCGTCGAGCCTCGGCAAGCCGGGACTCCTCACGATCCAGGCCCAGGGCGTCGACGGCGTCGGGCAGGCGGTCGAGCGCCGCGGCGAGCAGGGAACCGATGCCGCAGCCGAGATCGGCAACGGACCGGGCGGTCGGATCGGCGAACCCGAGCACCCAGTCGGTGTCCTGAGCCTGCCGAAGCCGGCTGGCGTCGTCGTACCCGCCGAGTCGGGCCGCCTGTGCCGTGACGGTCTGCGTCATCTGTTTCTCTCCAGCCGAGGTATGCCAACCGATCCGACGTACTGACGGTCCGCCATCGTGCGTCACGGGCTCGGGCCAAGTGCCGAGTTCCGTGCCCTGCGTTTTGAAATTAGGCATCGTGTTCGTGTGGGGTCAAGATAGCTTTCTGCGTCCATAGTCGACATCCTGTTAGTGCTGGTAACAGCACCGTGATGCCTCTGGACCAGCCGCCGCGAGCCGACTGGAATGGGTCGCGGGCCGGGACGCGGAAACTGTTCGCGACAGTGGGAACCGCGACAGTGGGAACCAGGTACGACAGTGGAAACCACGCAGGAATCGGTACCGCCGTGCCGGACCGGAACTGGTCCGCAACCGGTCTAGGACCTGGCCGTGACCGCCCGGAACCGGCCCAGAACCATGCCCAGGGGAGACGATGACCAGTACAACGGGATCCGATGCGGCCTTGGCGCCGGCGCGAGACGTGATCGCTGCGCAGCGTTCCGCGCCCGACACGTCGGTCGGATATGTCCAGGGCATCCTCAGCCACGACATCTCCACGGAACTCGGCCGGCTGCAACTGCTGGAATCACAGGTGGACCCGGCCACGCACGCCGTTCTCGAGGCGCGGGGAATCGCCGATGGAGGGCGGTTCCTGGAAATCGGTGCCGGTGCGGGTTCGGTCGCCTACTGGCTGGCCGACCGGTTCCCCGGCGGGGAGGTGACTGCGGTCGACGTGAGCACGAGTTTCCTCGACGACGCCGGCCGGTCGAACCTGCGGATCGTCCAAGCGGACGTGCGCACCCACGACTTCGAGCCGGGTTCCTTCGACCTCATCCATGCCCGCACCGTCCTCATGCACATCCCCGAGCGTGAGGAGGTGCTGCGGCGGCTAGTCTCCTGGCTGGCCCCGGGCGGCTGGCTGGTCACTGAGGATCTCGTGCTGTCCCCGGTCGACTCGTCACCGCACGACGGATTCCGGCACGCCTTCGAGGCGATCGGCCAGGCGATGGCGTCGTCGATCGGGTCGGACCTGTGGTGGGGGCGAACGCTGCCGGCGCCGCTGACCCGGGCGGGCCTGGTCGACACCGGTCTGCACGCCACGTACTACCCGGTTGGCGGCTCCAACGAGATCGGGCGCCTGTGGCGTGCGACGTTCGGCCAGTCCGCCGACTACCTCGTTGACAGCGGCCTGCTCACCCGTGCCGATCTCGACTTGGCCCTGGCCCTGCTCGCCGATCCCGACTTCCTCGACCTCGGGCCCAGCATCATCGCTGCCTGGGGCCGGCGCCCCCCGGCCTGAGCTTCCGGGCGCGGGAACTCCCGCCCTTCCGTCTCTGTCC
>NZ_CDXDOR010000082.1:0-21977 GCF_978021225.1 Frankia sp. CeTa3Moorea
CCTCCGGACCGGCCAGTGGGAGATCGCGGCGCCGCCCCGGCGCGGGGTGTGGGTCGACCGCACCGCCTGGCTCGCCACCGTTGACGGCCAGGCCCTGCAGCTGACCTACCTGGAGTTCGAGGTACTGGACTTCTTCGTCCGCCATCCCGGGCAGGCGTACAGCCGGGAGGCACTGCTCTGCTCGGTCTGGGGCCATCAGGTCGACGACGAGTCGGCTCCCGACATCCGCACGGTGGATGTCCTGGTGACGCGGCTGCGGCGCAAGCTCGGCCCGGAGCACCGGGACCGCATCGAGACCATCCGCCGCGTGGGCTACCGCTACCGCCCGGCGGATCCCTCGACCGACGGTTGACCGCCGACGAGGTCCCAGACCGTCTCCGCCCGGTAGGTGGGGGATGATCCGGACTCGCCGCCGCCCGAGCTGCTCATCAGGATGAGACGCTCGACGCTCCAGGGCAGCGGTGGGACATCGGCACGCAACAGCTCGACGAGCGGTTGCAGTGCCCGCCCGCGCCCGTTCGGCACCCGGGCGAGCGTCAGATGCGCGCGCAGCGGACGGGTGTCCCGGCCGGCCGCCCCGGCACGCTCGGCGGCCCGCCGGACCCCCACTGCCAGCGCCGTCAGGCGTGGGCTGGCTCGCGAGCCTGCCACGTCACCGGCGGCTGCGGCTGCGGCAATGCCGTCGACGGATGCGTCCGCGGTCACCGGCGGTGGCTGCCGCACCGCGGTCCACAGCACCCGGTCGCCGAACCGTCCGCCACCGACCGTCTCGACGGCGAACGGGCCGTGCCGGCGTGCCACCCGCGCCAGTCTCGCGTCGAGCTCGGCGCGCCGGTCGTCCGGCACTGGCCCGAGGAAGGCGAACGTGACGTGCCACTGGTCCGGCGTGGTCCAGCGCAGATCCGCCGCCGCGGCGCGCGTCCTGTGCACGGCCGCGAGCAGCGCCTCGGCGACCTCGGGGGGTGGGACGGCCGCCACGAACAGTCTGGTCGCCAGCTCAACCTCCCTGGAACGACAACCTCCCTGGAATTACAGGCTCCCTGGAATTACAGGCTCCCTCTCCCTGGGACGACAGTCTCCCTGGGACGAGACGAACAGTGCGGCACGGACCTGCTCCGGGCTCGGATGGCGAGCGCTCGGCCTCCGGTCGATTCTCGGCGACAATCGGGCTGACCGGCGACCCTCGCCACCAGACGGGGAGCACTATCAATGCTGTGACGACGCTCCCCGATCTGGTGCCGCCGCGCGATCCCGCCCTTTCTCAGGCATGGCGGGAGCTGCGGCGCGTCGTGCGCCGGCGGCAGCCGGACCTGCCCCTCGCGATGGCCCTGGTCACCGACGGCTCGGACAGCACCACCGCCGAGGTGCTGCGCGACGCCGGGGTCGACGTCGTCGGTCTCCTCGCCCCGGAACCGCTGGAGTCCCTGGCCTGGGCCGCCGAGGCAGGTGTCCGACGGGCGTACGCAGATCTGCTCACCCTGCTCTCGGACGACATCGAGGCGGTCTGTGTGGAGATGCCGCCGCCCGCGTCCGACATCGTCGCCCGGCAAGCGGCCGAGATCGGCCTGCACGTGCTCCTGGCCGGGCCGGCGACCGTCGAGGCCGAGGCCCTGCGCGCGGTCGCCGACCTCGCCGAGGAGGGTGATCTCGCCCACGTGGTCGCGCTCGACGGGCGGGCCTGGCCGGCCGCCACCCACGTCGCGGCGACCGTTCCCTCCCTGGGCCGGCTCACCCAGATGACCGTGGTGGGCGCGCCGGACGGGCCCGCCGGGCGGGTCGAGATCATCGACCTGGCGACGCGCTGGTGCGGCGAGATCCTCGCGGTCTGCGCCGATCCGGCCGCGATGCCCGCCCCGGCGCTCACCCCGGACGCACCGGTGACGCTGGCCCTGCTGGCGGCGAGCGGCGCGACGGTTCTGATCAACGAGCAGATGGGCGGGGACCTCGGCACCGCCACCCTCACGGTGTGCGGCGACTCCGGACGCATCGTCGTCCAGGGCCGTCTGGTCCGCCGCCAGGACGGCAGCGGCATCCGGGATCTGATGATGCCGACCGTGCCGACCTCCCGGCCGGGGCTGGTGGAGGCCACCTACGACGTGGTGCGCGCCACCGAACTCGACGACGCCCGGCTGGTCCGCGGCGCCACCTTCCACGACCTGCTCACTGCGAACCAGCTGATGGCCGCCGCGCAGACCTCCCATCAGCGGGGCGGTTGGGTGGAGCTCTGAAGGGCGCTTGGAACAATGCTCGGATCGGCGGGCGGCCTACGAGCCGGCAAGCGCGTCCAGGATCGGTGCGGCGCGGTTCAGCGCGGCGATCTCCTCGAGTGAGAGCTCGGCCAGCCGATCGGTCAGCCATTCGTCCCGGCGCCGACGGTCGTCCTCGAGCAGGGCTCGACCCGCCTCGGTCACCTCAGCGATCACCTGACGGCCGTCGGTGGGGTGCGGCCGGCGCTCGACGAGCCCGGTGACGGCCAGCTGCGCGATCACCCGGGTCATCGACGGCGGCTGGACGCGCTCGTGGACGGCGATCTCCCCGAGCGTCATGGGGCCATGCCTCTCCAGCGTAGCAAGCGCGGAAGTCTGCGTGGGGGTGAGCCGGCTCGACCGTTCCTGGCGCATGCGCCGAGAAAGCCGCATCACCGACAGGCGCAGCGCGGACGCGAGTTCGGCCTCACGTGCCGTCTCGGTCTCCATCTCACGACGGTACTCGTTAGCGACACGCAGAAACGAATGACATTCTGGTGAACCGCCGAAAACAGCAGGAGGCGGGTCGGCTACCCCCCAGCGGCAGCCGACCCACCACCACAGGCGGCCTCTCGCGATCTCCGGCCCCCGAAGGCTCGGCCCCCGAAGGTCCGGTCCCCGAGGGACACCGACCCGTTTCTCCCAGCCTCCACCTTCGATGCCACCGCTGGCTTCGGGGGCAGCTCCAGAGTTCTTCGGGGGGTTGCCGCCGGGAGAGTAGGGGGGAACCCTCGAAACCCCCAGTCGTCATGTGCGACGCTTGTTCGGTGAGATTCCGGCTACATATGGTGGATTGAGGTGCCTCATCCGCGTGTACCCCGCCGACTGGCCGCCTGCGCCGCCCGCCACCGCTCATGGTGCTTCAGCATCGGGGGTATGGCCACCACGGCCGGAACGGTCGCCTGCCAGTGGCCGGCATTCTCCGACAACCCGGTGGCGGCGGGCATCAACGTCTCGGTGGCGCTCGCCTTCGTCCTCACCGGAGTGCTGCTGAACGGCGAGGACGCGTTGGGCAGCGCCACCGGAGCCATGATCTTCAGTGGTCTGCTGTGGGCACTGACCTGGACCGTGGCATGGGACAAGGGTCCGTCGGCTTTCATCTCCACGTTCGCCTACACGCATTTCTGGGTCTGTCTCGGCTGGGGCGCGCTGCGATATCCGGTCGGGCGATTGCAGAGCAACCGCGAGCGCGCCCTGCTGGCAAGCGCCGTCCTCGTCATCCCGGTGGCGAACCTGGGACTGGTCGGCATCTCCGACCCGACCTGGCTCGGATATTCCCGAAATGTCTGGTGGTATGGCTCGCCGATCGACCGGGATGTCTTCGAGGAGATCATCTGGGTCCTCAACAGCCTGACCCTCGTGCTGGCCGCGGCCTTTTTTTGGGTTGTCCGCGCGCGGCTGCGCCGCTACTCCGCGCTCGACCGCCGGATCTTCGGACCGGTCGCCATCGCACTGCTGGTCGCGTTCACCCTCGCCGCCACGGTCAACATCTTCGTCTACAACCCCAGCGGAGCCTACGTCCCCCCGGCCTTCATCCTCATCGCGCTCGCGCTGCTGACCATCCCCCTGTCCTTCGCCGCGGCGGGCGTACGCCGCCAGCTCGCCCGCGCCCGCATCGCACAGCTCCTGGCGACGCTGCCGATGCCGCCGACGGTCCCGGCCGTACGAGACATCTTGCGTACGGCTCTGCACGACGACTCCGCCGAGCTCTTCCTGTGGATGCCGCAGGAGCGGCGGCACGTCGACGCCGAAGGCGCCACGGCCACCCCGCCCCGCCCCGGAGCCAGCCGGCTGCTCGTGCCGGTGACGACCTCGTCGGGCGCGCCACTGGCGCTGATCTCCGCCGCCGCCGCCCAGGAGCGCAACCGCGACCTGGTCACGGTCGCCCTGCAGGCCAGCGCCATGGCGCTGGAGAACGCCCGGCTGCACGCCGCCGTGGCCGCGCAGCTGGACGCCGTGCGCGCCTCCCGGGCCCGCATCGTGGAGGTCGGCCTGATCGAACGGCGCCGCCTCGAGCGCGATCTGCACGACGGCGTCCAGCAACGGCTGCTGGCCCTCGCCACCAGACTGGGACTCGCCCGGACAAAGACCTCCGACCCCGATACGATCTCTGCCATCGAAGCCGCTCGCGAGGATCTGCATCATGCTCTCCAGGACCTGCGCAGTCTGGCCCGGGGAATCCACCCGGCCATGCTGAGTCAGGGTGGGCTGCTCCCAGCCCTGGAGGTGGTGGTCGAGCCCCTCCCCATCAAGGTCGAGTTCGACATCCCGACCGTCCGGTTCGAGCCGATCCTGGAGGCCGGCGCCTACTACACGATCTGCGAGGCGCTGACGAACACGGTCAAACACGCCGGGGCGGCCCAGGTCCGGGTGACGGTCCGGTGCGTGGACGACGGCATCCTGATCGAGGTCACCGATGACGGTAAGGGCGGTGCCGTCGTGGTCGAGGGTGGCGGGCTCGCGGGTCTCGCGGACCGGGTACGCGCGCTCGGCGGCGACCTGAGCATCCTCAGCCCGTCCGGCGGCGGCACCCGACTGACGGCGAGCATCCCGTGCGGGTAGCCGTCGCGGATGACTCAGTACTGTTCCGCGAGGGGCTGGCCATGCTGCTGGCCGCCGCGGGAGTCGAGGTCGTCGCGCAGGCCGGGACCGCGGACGAGATCATCGACCAGCTCGCCTGCGGCCGGCCCGACGCCGTCATCCTGGACATCCGGATGCCTCCGACGTTCACCGACGAAGGGCTGATAGCGGCCGAGGCGATACGTGCGGCCCATCCCGCGATGGGCGTCTTGGTGCTGTCCACGTACGCCGAGACGCCATACGCGCTGCGGCTGCTGGGCGACGGGGGCGGCGGCATCGGATATCTGCTCAAGGACCGGGTGGATGACATCACCGCGCTGCACGACGCGTTACGCAGGGTGGTCAGCGGTCGGCTCGTCGTCGACGAGGAGATCATCGCCGGCCTGTTGACCCATCGCCGGCGGGCCGGCGAACTGGAACGCCTCACCGCCAGGGAGCGGGCCGTGCTCCGGCACATGGCCGAGGGGCGATCGAACCAGGGCATCGGCGCCAAGCTCCATCTGGCGCCGAAGACCGTCGAGAACCACGTAGCCAACGTCTTCACGAAGCTACGGATGCCGGCCTCCGCGGACGACAACCGTCGGGTACTGGCCGTGCTGGCCTGGCTCCGAGCCACCGGTGGCGAGGCCGGCGGCGAGGACCACTCCTCGCTCTCCGAGTAGCGGTCCACCCGGTTGGGCGAGCCGCAGTGACCATCGAAGCGTGATTCCACCCCCGAGCGCAGCCACGGGAGACTCTGTCCCACCGGGGTGGCGCAGCCCACGTGGGACGGAGCCCCCCGATCACGGGCATGTGCAGGCACGAACGGCCAAACTTGGGAACAACCATGTGAGCCAGCGAACCGGCGTGAGCGCTCCGTACCCGGACGCGCGCCCCGACTTGGGCCAGTGCCGTCATTGCGGCACCGCCACAGCGAGAGGAGCCCGGCGTGTCCGAGCAGGTCAGCACACTGACCGTCACCGACAACCGCACCGGAAAAACATATGAGATACCGGTTACGGACGGCGCGGTACGTGCGAGTGCGTTTCGCTCGATCAAAACGAGCGACGACGACTTCGGGCTGATGACGTACGACCCCGCCTTCACGAACACGGCGAGCTGTAGAAGTGCGATCACCTACATCGACGGTGACGCCGGCATCCTGCGCTACCGCGGCTATCCGATTCAGGAGCTGGCGGAGAAGAGCAGTTTCCTCGAGGTCGCCTACCTGCTCCTCGCCGGCGAGCTTCCCTCCGCCGAGGAGCTGTCGACCTGGGAAGACGAGATCACCCATCACACCCTGGTCCACGAGTCGATCAAGAAGTTCATCGACGGCTTCCACCACGACGCGCACCCGATGGGCATGCTGGTCTCCACGGTGGGTGCGCTGTCGACCTTCTACCCGGACGCCAAGACGATCGACGACCCGGGGCTGCGCCGGCTGCAGATCGTCCGCCTGATCGCCAAGATCACGACATTGGCGGCGTTCTCCTACCGGCACTCGGTCGGTTTCCCGTACGTCTACCCGGACAACGACCTGTCCTACGCCGGCAACTTCCTCAACATGATGTGGAAGGCCACCGAGCTCAAGTACGAGCCGGACCCCAACCTGGAGCACGCCCTCGACGTGCTGTTCATCCTGCACGCCGACCACGAGCAGAACTGCTCGGCCAACGCGATGCGCGCGGTCGGCAGCTCGCAGGCGGACCCGTTCTCGGCGGCCGCCGCCGCGATCTCCGCGCTCTACGGTCCGCTGCACGGTGGCGCCAACGAGCAGGTGCTGCGGATGCTCTCGGAGATCGGGTCGGTCGAGAACATCCCCGCCTTCATCGCCCAGGTGAAGGACGGCAAGAAAAAGCTGATGGGCTTCGGCCACCGGGTCTACAAGAACTACGACCCGCGGGCCCGGGTGATCCGTCAGGTCGCCGACGAGGTCTTCAAGGTCACCGGCACGAACCCGTTCCTCGACCTGGCCATGGAGCTGGAGCGGATCGCGCTGGAGGACGAGTACTTCGTCGCGCGCAAGCTCTACCCGAACGTCGACTTCTACACCGGCATCATCTACCAGGCGATGGGCTTCCCGGTGGAGATGTTCCCGGTGCTGTTCGCCATCGGCCGGATGCCGGGATGGCTGGCACAGTGGGAAGAGGGCCTGCTCGACCCCGAGCAGAAGATCGCCCGACCGCGCCAGCTGTACATCGGCTACGACCAGCGGCCATATGTCCCGATCGACGACCGTAGCGGGGTCGTGGACAGCGGGACCGACCCGATCGCGGCCCAGGCGGCCCAGGCGGCACCGGAGCGCCCGCTGCGCTGACCGGCCGCAGCCCCCCCCCCACCGGGGCCGCGGTGTCTCCCGCGGCCCCGGCCCTTGTGGTTGCCGGCGGCTCCCGCCGGTTCCCGGCGCCTACAGGTGCTCGACCACGTAGTCGATGCTCGCGGTGAGCGCCTCGACGTCGGCCGGCTCGACCGCCGGGAAGCAGGCCACCCGCAGCTGGTTGCGGCCGAGCTTGCGGTAGGGCTCGACGTCGACGACACCGTTTGCGCGCAGCACCTTGGCCACCGCGGCGGCGTCCACCCCCTCGAAGTCGACCGTCACGACGACCTGCGAACGCGCGGCCGGGTCGGCGACGAACGGTGTCGCGTAGGAAGTCTTCTCGGCCCAGGTGTAGAGGATGGACGACGATTCCGCGGTCCTCCGCACGCACCAGTCCAGCCCGCCCTGGGCGAGCATCCACTCGATCTGGTCGGCGAACAGGAACAGCGTCGCGACCGCCGGGGTGTTGTAGGTCTGGTCCTTGGAGCTGTTGTCCCGGGCCGTGGTGAGATCGAGGAACGGCGGGATCCACCGGTCCGCCGCGGCAATCTCGGCGAGCCGGTCGATCGCCGCCGGGGACACGAGCGCCGTCCACAGGCCGCCGTCGGAGGCAAAGCTCTTCTGCGGCGCGAAGTAGTAGACGTCCACCTCGCGCACATCGACCGGCAGCCCGCCGGCTCCCGAGGTGGCGTCGACCAGGTGCAGGGCGCCGTCGTCCGCACCCACCGGCCGGCGGACCGGACGGGCGACACCCGTCGAGGTCTCGTTGTGCGGGGTGGCGTAGACGTCGATGCCCGCCTCCGGCGCCCAGTCCGGATGCGTACCCGGCGGCGAGGAGATCACCGACGGCGCGGCCAGGAACGGCGCGCCCTTCGTCGTGTCGGCGAACTTGCCCCCGAACTCGCCGAAGACGAGGTGCTGGGAGCGGGTCCGGACGAGGTTGAAGGCGGCCGCGTCCCAGAAGGCGGTGGCACCGCCGATCCCGAGCACGACCTCGTAGCCCTCGGGCAGGGAGAACAGCTCGGACAGGCCTGCCCGCACCCGGCAGACCAGGCTCTTGACCGGCTTCTGCCGGTGCGAGGTGCCGAGGTAGGTCGCCCCGCTCGCGGCGAGGGCCTCGACCGCCTCAGGACGGATCTTCGACGGGCCACAGCCGAACCGGCCGTCCCGGGGACGCAGCCGGTCGGGCAGCACGATCGCGGGAGCGTCAGCCACGGCTGACCCCCGGCAGGACGTCACCGAGCGGGCGCGGAGCGGGGCCCACGTACCGCGCGGACGGGCGGATCAGCCGCCCGGTGCGTTGTTGTTCCAGGATGTGGGCACTCCAGCCGGCGGTGCGGGCACAGGTGAACATGGACGTGAACATATGGGCCGGCACCTCGGCGAAGTCCAGCACCACCGCCGACCAGAACTCGACGTTGGTCCGCAGCGGGCGATCCGGGAACCGGTTGGCCAGCTCCTCGATCGCGGCGGCCTCCAACGCCTCCGCCACCTCGTAGCGGGTCGAGCCCAGGTCACGAGCGGTCCGGCGCAGCACCCGGGCCCGCGGGTCCTCGGCGCGGTACACCCGGTGCCCGAAGCCCATCAGGCGCTCCTTACGGTCCAGGGCACGGCGGACGTAGCCGAGGGGGTCGCCGGTGCGCTCGACCTCGTCGAGCATCGCGAGCACCCGGGACGGAGCACCGCCGTGCAGCGGACCGGACAGCGCACCGACGGCGGCCGACAGCGCCGCCGAGACGTCCGCGCCGGTCGAGGCGACCACCCGGGCGGTGAACGTCGAGGCGTTCATGCCGTGCTCGGCGGCCGAGACCCAGTAGGCGTCCACGGCCTGGACGTGCCTGGGATCCGGCTCACCACGCCAACGGATCATGAACCGCTCGGTTATCGTCCGGGCCCGGTCAACCTCCTTCTGCGGCACCGCCGGCTGACCGAGGCCCCGCGCGGACTGGGCGACGAACGACAACGCCACGACCGACGCCCGGGCAAGATCGTCCCGTGCCTGCTCCGGGGTGATGTCGATCAGCTGGCCCAGGCCCCAGTAGGGCGCGAGCATCGCGAGCGCGCTCTGCACGTCCACCCGGATGTCACCGGAGTGCACCGGGACCGGAAAGGGCTCGGCCGGCGGCAGTCCGGGCTCGAACGCCCCGTCGACCAGCAGCCCCCAGACGTGGCCGTAGTCGACCTTGCCAACAAGGTCTTCGATGTCGACGCCGCGGTAACGCAGCGCGCTACCTTCCCTGTCCGGCTCGGCGATCTCCGTCTCGAAGGCGATCACACCTTCCAGCCCGGGCTTGAAATCGCTTGTTTTCTCGGCCATCGAGTCCGGATCTCCGCTTCTGTCTCTTGGTCCCACCGGTTCTGTCTCTATGGTCCCGCCGGCGGCCCGTCCGCGTCCTGCCCCGTCGGTGCTGCTTCGTCGGTGCTGCTTCGTGGGTGCTGCTCCATCCGATCCTGCCGCGAGGCATCCCACCGCGCCAGGGCGCAGGTGCCCCGCGATGCTCCATCCAACCCCGATCTGGAACCGACCGCGCACAGACCGATGCACTGGGCAACGCGAAACCCATAAAATATGACGTAAGTCACAGCGGCTTTTCCATCATATTACTATTTATACGAATATGCCGAGAGCGGTGAACGGAAAGTTTGGTCAACTGAGATCATTCCGCGCTACGGTCGGGCCTCGTGCCTGGAACGCCTGACCGGCGGCAGTCACGCAGCGCGAACACGACGGGAGGATCATGGCGTTCGTCTTCATCAGTCATCGCGCGGCGGACATCGCATCCGCCGAACGGTTGGGCCGGGCGATCAGCGCGGCGGGGCACGCGGTGCACCTGGACCGTTGGGAGATACGCATCGGCGACACCGTGTCCATGTTCATGAATGAGACGCTCGCCGCCGCCGACTTTCTCGTGCTCGGATACTCCACGTTGGGAATCCACGCGCCGTGGATCGTCCAGGAATGGCTACCCGCACTGGCCGATGATCTCGCCGCCCGCGGTATCACCCTGGTACCAGCATTGCTGTCGGGGTCGTCGGGCGGCGACGCGCCATATCGGCTGGCTGGCCGGCGGTGCACCGACCTTACGGTTCGCTGGGACCTCGGCGTCCACGAGCTCCTGACCGAGCTCTCCTGACCGAGCTCTCCTGACCAGGACGACGGACCCTGGCCCGGCGGGATCACCCTCGGGGCCGTCCCGCTGGCGCGCGCGGCCTGCCTGGCAGGATCGGGGCGTGGCCCCAGCCTCCGCTGCCGACGAGCCGCCGGTGGGCGGTCCGGATCCGGACGTCCCCGATCCGGACGTCCCCGATCCCGCCCTGCTCCGCCAGGGCTACCGCACCGGTCATCTGGAGCCGGAGCATCTCGCGCCGACCTGGGTCGAACAGTTCGCCGCCTGGTTCACCGACGCAGCCACCCCCGGGGTAGGCGTTCCGGAGGCCAACGCGGCCGTGTTCGCGACGGCATCCGCCGCCGGGCGGCCCAGTGCCAGGACCGTGCTGCTCAAGGGGTTCGACCAGCGGGGCTTTGTGATCTACACGAACTACACCTCGCGCAAGGGCCGTGAGGCTGCCGAGAACCCCTTCGGCTCGCTGGTCTTCCCCTGGTACGCCCTCGAGCGCCAGGTCGTCGTCATCGGATCGATCGAGCGCGTGAGCCGGGCCGAGACGGAACGCTACTTCCAGTCGCGTCCGCGTGGTTCGCAGCTCGGTGCCTGGGCCAGCCACCAGTCGACGATCATCGAGTCCCGTACGGTGCTCGACGACCGCGCCGCCAAGCTCGCGGCCCGTTGGCCCGAGGGCACCCGGGTGCCGACACCGGAGTTCTGGGGTGGGTTACGCATCGTGCCGGACATCGTGGAGTTCTGGCAGGGCCGCGCGGACCGGCTGCACGACCGGCTGCGGTACCGGCGGGTGTCGGTACCGGCCGACGGCGACGGCACGGACTCCGTCGCCGGCACGGACACCGCCGGTGTCCGTGCCGGCGATGCGGGCGCCGGCGTCCCGACCGCGGCCGGAGATCTCTGGGTCATCGAACGCCTCGCCCCTTGACCGTCACGCCCCCTGACCATCACGGCAATCGCGCATCCGCCGGCCGGAGACACACCCGGAGACACCTTATTGACTCGGCCCGGCTTAGCGGTCTTCACTGACGTCCGTTCGCCGCTCGCTGTTCATCGTTGAACCCATCGGATCCGCACTGAACGTGCCGGAACGATACTGAACGTACCGGGCCGGTGCTGAACGTGCCGGACTCGACGGACCCCATCGGACAACCACGAAACCGCGGCCGCGCCACCCAACAGTTCCGCTACGCCGGACCCGGCCTCCCGGGGACGAACGGCGCGTTGCTACCTTCTTGGCTGCAATCGCTCCTGCCCGCAATCAACGTGCTCGGCACACGTCGAGGAGACGGATTTATGCGTATCACCAGAATGCGTGCCGCGGTGGCCGGCGTTCTCGGCACGGCGACCATCGCACTGGCCTCCCCGGCGCTCGCCGAAACTCCGGAACCGTCGCCCACGGCCACAGCCACGGCCACGGCCACGGCCGTCACCCAGCCGAGCCCGTCCCCCCTCGTCTCCGACGCCCCGACGGCGACACCGAAGACAGAGCCGTTGGCCGGCGTGGACCCGGCGGTCGGGCCGACCGGGTCGGCCGGCCCGACCGCCACTCCGAGCCTCAATCCGAGCGCCACGCCGAGTGCCACGCCCACCGACGCCGCGGCCCTGATTCCGGGCGCGACGGCGGGCGCGACGTCCTCCGCGAGCCCGACCAACGGCACCGGCAACCCGACACTCGACGGTTTCCTCGACCTGCTGCCCTTCGAGGTCCCGCTGGACAAGCAGATCAACAGCATCGACGACATGGACGTCAACCCGTTGTTCCTCACCTTCACCTGCGACGGCTCCGTCCCCTCCTGGAAATTGAAGAACACCGCGGACAAGGCCTTTGGATTCGGCTGGTTCGACACCAGCCTGCACGGCGGAATTCTGGACATCGGGCCGAAGCAGACCGTTGACGTCCCCTCGAAGGCGCTCGCGGTAATCGGCTCCCCCTGGGACGCCAAGACCAAGGTTCTGCTCGTGACCGTGCCGACGGTCGGTGTCTCCAACTGCACGGGCGGGTCGGCCCCGCCGCCGCTCGCACCGCCCGCTCCGCTACCCGTCGCGGTGCCCGCCGCCACGAGCGCCGTCCCGGCCGATCCGCACTACACGCGATGAGCTCCGGACCTGGTCCCAGGATGGCCGCGGGCGCCCTCGCGGCCATCCTGGGTGGCGTCGTGCTGACCAGCTGCGGCGACGGCGCCAGGAACGCCTCCACCGATCTCTCCCCGCAGGTGCGCAACCAGCTCGCCGCCGTCGCCGGGCTCGGCCAGGGAAAGAGCACCGTGGTCACGGCCGTGGGTGCCAGCGTCGACGTCTACAGCGCCCCGACCGACACCCAACCCTCCTCCACGCTGGCCAGCCCGAATGAGAACGGCGTCAAGCGGGTCTTCCTCGTCCAGGCCAAGCTGTCGGGATGGTGGCAGGTACTGCTGCCGGTGCAGCCGAACGGCAGCACCGGCTGGTTGAAGGCGGACCAGGTCACCGCGTCCGAGACGTCGTACCGGCTGGTTGTCTCCCGCGGCAGGCACCGACTCCATGTGTTCAGCAACGGGACGCAGATCGCCGAGGAGCCGGTGGGGATCGGCACCGCCGACACCCCGACGCCGGGCGGGCGCTTCTATCTCATGGAGCTGCTCAAGCCGCGTGACCCGAACGGTCCGTACGGGCCGTATGCCTTCGGGCTTAACGGCTTCTCGACATCACTCAGCTCGTTCGGCGGCCACAAGCCGGTCATCGGCATGCACGGGACGAACGAACCAAAGCTCATCGGCAAGGACGTCAGCCACGGATGCATCCGCCTGAGCAACGACGCGATCACCAGACTCGCCCAAACCGTTCCCCTCGGTACACCGATCGACATCATCGCCTAGAAGAAGATCGGTAACGAGGCCCTTCCCGGCGGAGGATCGCCGGGGCCCGGGTGGGCTATGCATCCACCGAGGCGGACGGGCCCATGGCGGGACGGGCCGCCACGGCGATCCGCAGATCGTCGACGAATCCGGCGTAGACCTCGTCACGGTGGGCGGGATCTGCCCGTAGCACCGCACTGGGATGCAGCGTGGCGAGCAGCTGAGCCCCGGAGCCGGCCGGCCCGGGGAGCAGCCGGCCACGCATCTTCGTCACCCGGAACGACGGTCCGAGCAGCGACATACCGGCCGTAGCCCCCAGGATCACGACGATCGCCGGCCGAACGAGGTTGAGCTCCGCGGATAGCCAGGGACGGCACGCGGTGACATGCCGCAGGTCCGGGGTCTGGTGGATCCGCCGCGGGCCGTTGCCGGTGCGATACCGGAAGTGCTTGACGGCGTTCGTCATGTACACCTCGGCACGGTCGAGTCCCACCTCGCCGAGGGCCCGGTCGAGCAGCTTGCCGGCGGGGCCCACGAACGGCACACCCCGCCGGTCCTCGATGTCGCCCGGCTGCTCGCCGACGAGGGCGAGCCAGCCGTGCGCGGGGCCGACCCCGAAGACCGTGCGGGTGCCGGGCAGCTGCGCGAGGTCGCATCCCTGGCAGTCGGCGGCCGCCGCCGCCAGGGCCGGCAGGTCCGCCCGTGGTGGTCTGTGTACGGGCTGCATGCTCATCCACCGATTCAACCGGACGGGCCCTCGCCCGTCCGCACGAGCCGCACGAGCCCTGGGAGACCCGGCGTGCCGGGACCCCGGTGCCGGGGGTGCGGGGCGATGCGTGGTACAGGGCGATGCGTGGTACGCGGAGATGCGTGGCGCGCCGTGCGTGAGCTGCCCTCCACATCCCACGCCGACGCGACCACCTCCGGCGGAGCCCGTCACTTCTCCGCCGGTCTTCGAGCGGGGGATCCTGCCCACGCATCCCCCTGCCCAGGATCAAGGATGGCCAATCCACGGGACCACCCCGCAAAATAGCGGCGTGTCATCATTCAACTACAAAGCGTTTGCTGTTGTGCTGTACGGGTGACGCTTGCCGTGGAGTGGGATCGGGGCTTCTCCGACGCATGGTCGCAAATCGTCGCGACAGCTCCGACAGTAGGCCTCTTCCTCGCGATCTGTCTGCTCGGTTGGCTGTTGGTCCGGGCGGGTACGCGCCTCATCACCCGGTTCACCGAACGCGCCGGCCTGGATCGGATCATCGATCGCGCCGGCCTGCCGCGGCTACTGCACCAGCCGGCCCAGAGCGTGCGTGCGGGCGGGCTCCGGGTGCTCATGGGCATCGGCCTGCTCGGCGTGCTGCGGATCGCGCTGGGGGTCTTCGGACCGAACACGGCCGAGGACACCGTAACCGATCTACTCGCTCTGCTGCTCCGCACCCTGCTCGCGACGCTGGTCATCATGATCGGGGTCGGCCTCGCCCGGGTCGTCCGGACCTTCGTCACGGAGGCACTACGCGACCTCGCGTACGGACAGGCGGCCGGCAACATCGTGGCCACCGTGCTCGTAGTCGCCTTCGGCAAAACGGGGTTGGACGAGGTGGGACTCGCGACGTCGGTCACCACACCGGTCCTCTGGGCGATCCTGGCCTCCCTCACCGGTGTGATCGTCGTCGGCGTGGGAGGCGGCCTCATTCGGCCCATGCAGATCCGATGGGAGGAGATCCTCGAACACGTCGAGGACACCGCCGCCGAGGCTCGGGCGAAGTGGCACGATCGCCGCCCCACCACCTCCCCGGCACACGCGCCGGAACGGCCGCTGCCACCGCCAGCCGTCGCCTCGCCCCGACCCCCGATCCCGCCACCGGGTGAGGGGCCACTGTCCAAAACCGGCTCCTCCGAACGGCCTCCACCGTCTGCGGTGGACGAGCCCCCGCCACCCGCCGGCCGACCGCTTCCGGGGGGACCCACGTAACGTGTGGTCCGTCCCCCACATCCCGGTCGCCGTCGGCCGGTGGGTGTGCGTTCGGCGAACTGCGGCGCGTTCGGGCCTCAGGTGGGGCACTCTGGGAGAGGACGGACGGTAAAAGTCGGTCGCTGACCTCGACCACGCATATCGCCCTGACCCGGACACCTGACCCGGACACCTGACCCAGCCAGGGCACCCTGCCAGATCGGTCCGCAGGTGGCCGATCCTCACGGCGGAAACCTCATCAACGTCACGAGTGGCGAGCGGAGGGACATCTCGGTGGACGAGCTCTCGGATATGGAGCGCTCCCGACTGCTCCTCGGCTGGCTGGCGGCGCGGCGTGCCGTGGACAACTGTCTGTCGGACCTGCTCGCCGCCGGTCCCGCCGGGGAGCGGCGGGTACGCGAGTCACTCGCTCTCGTGGGCGATCTGGAAAGCCGTGCCCAGGAGGCGTTCGACCGTTACCGCACGGCCGCGGAGAACACGGAGACACGATCATCGGGCCGCTGGGTGCCTTCTGACGCGGATCGTCCCAGACTCAATGTGGTCCGCACCCCCGAGGGCGATCTCGCTCGTAGTAGTTCGAACACGAAGAGCAATCATCGACACCGGTGACGCCCGGGGCGCTGGACGCGCGTCAGAATGGCCCTCGTGCCGGCCGTCCGTCGCCGCCGCGTCGCCGCGGTCTGGCTCCTCACCCTCCTGGTTCCCCTTCTGCTGACGACGTCCGGCTGCGGCGTGCTGGAGGGTCCCCGACGTGGTCATGTGGTCCTGGCCGCCACCCCGGCGCCCACCACGGGTCCCGATGCATTCGAACGCTCCGGACGGGGCGCCCGCATCCGGATGACCCTGCCCCCGTCCGACGCCCCGAAGCCCTATCCCCTGCTCGTGGCGCTGCACAGCCTGCACTACGACGGCGCGGACCCCAAGCAGCACTGGGACCTGGACAACCTCGCCCGTGCCGCCGGCCTCGCCGTCGTGTACCCGGACGGCCTCAACAGGGCATGGAACGCTGGAACCTGCTGCGACCCCGCCGTGATCAACCATACCGATGACGTCGGCTGGCTACGCGCGTTGATCGCGCATCTCAGCGAGCATTACCCGATCGACCGGAACAGGGTCAGTCTGATCGGTCTGTCCAACGGCGGCATGCTGGCCTACCGGTACGCCTGCGAACACGGGGACGAACTCGCGGGCATCGCCGTCGTGGCGGCCAGCCGTCAGGTGTCGGACTGCCGTCCGGGCGCCCCGCTGACCGTCGTGGTCGTCCACGGCGGGGCGGACGGCCATGTGCCCTACCAGGGGACCCTCTGGTCGCCGGTGCTGCGGACCGCGATCACGCCGGTCGAGGAGAGCATGATCCCGTTCCGGTCGGTGGATCGCTGCCCCGTCCCGAGCCGGCCTACGGACACTGTCCTCACGGATTCGACCGGCGTGCCATGGCACGCCCCGGTGGCATCACAGTCCGCGCTGAGCGTTGGAACGGACGCGGACGTGGCCGCGCCCGTCGCCGTGCCCCCGGTGCCCCCGGCAAGCGGGCCGGCGCACCCTGCAAGCGCGCTGGTGAACGCCGCCCCGCGGGTCCTGATGCCGAGCGCCGTCCCGGGTGTGCCCGCGAATTCGACCACGGTGACGTCACCAGCCGTCGCCCTGCGCAAGGAGACCCCCTGTGCCTCCTCGGCCCGGGTCGTGCAGTTCCTGCTGCCCGCTCTGGCCCACGGCTGGCCGGCCGTCTCCGGACCGGCCCCCTTCGCCACGGGCAGGGTGATCTGGCATCTGCTGGCTCCGGCCCGTTCCGCGCGGCCCGGCCCGCGGATGTGACCCGCGACGGCCAGCCGGCGGGGACGGATCAGGCCGGCGCGAACACGGATCAGGCCGGCGCGAACGAGGACCGCAGCGCGCCCATCAGCGTATTGAGCGACGCCAGGACGTCGGTCGACACTCGCGCGATGAGCACGTACACGGCACCGGACACCGACACCGTGCGCATGAGGTAGGAGACCCGCTGCCCCTCCCGGTCGTACGAGCCGACGAGTTCCTGGGTGGGCTGACCGCTGGTGTCCGTCGCCGGGCCGGAACGGTCCCTGGTCAGACCGGGGACCGTGTTGAACTCGGCGGACTGGACCTGCGTGAGCGCTGCCACCGGATCCTGCACCGCGACCCGGGCCACCCCGATCATCTGCGGTCCGTACTCCGAGACGGTACCGGGCTCGCCATAGAAGATGCCGGTGTTGTCGCGCCGCTGCTTCCACACCGGCGGGTGGGAGAAGGTGGCCTTCTGCACAGTGTCGGTGAACGAGGTCCAGTCCGCCGGCACCGCGATCTGGCCCGCAGCCGCCTGACCGCCAGCTGCCTGACCGCCGGCTGCCCCCGTGTTCGGGCTAGGCGCGGCCGCTACGGGACCGCCGGACGATGCTTCCGTCGGCGCCGGGGCCGCATTGGTGGCGGTCCGGCCGCTGGGCCGGACCTTCTCCCAGACGGCACCGGCCCCGACGCCCACCCCAAGTGCCACGGCCAGCACCACCAGGGCCACCCCGACCCGATGCAGGAAGGGCATGGTGTCGGAATCACGATCTCCCTGCCGGGAATCGCGAGCGTCGTCCTCGTCGGGGAAATCGGCTGTGCCCGCGGCGGAGGTCAGGCTCCCTGAGCGACGCGCCGCGACCCGCTGGTCGGCGCCGAACCGCACCGGACTCGGCCGGCTCCGCCCCCCGCCCGGCGGGTAAGCCTCGGGTCGGCCGGACCGATCAGGCCGACCGGGCCGACCGGGCCGATCAGGTCGACCGGGATCGGTGCGATCGGCACGGCGCCGGTCGAGTCCGAGGTCGTCGCCGGCATCCCTGCCGTAGGGCGTCCGCAGGCCTGTTCCACCGTCCCTCATCCCGGCGCCGCCGGTCGACGGACCGCCGGTAGGGGCACCGTCGGCCCGACGTGTCGGCATCGCCGTCTTGGCCCGCGGCAGACCGCCCTCATTCTGCCGATCCGGTCCACCTCGTGGATCCGACCTTCCATCGGTAGCCCATTCGGGTGGTTGACGCCCGGATGCGGGTGCGGGAGCGGAACCAGGAACGACTCGGGACCGCCGGCCCTCGGCCCGAGCGGTCCGAGCGGGCGGGACGAGCGCCCGGCGCATCGAGGTGCCGGTGGACGGCGAATCGGTATCCTCGGGCTGTATCGAACTGCCCTGATATGGATTGCCGTGGCCGGGATTGCCGTGGCTCGCCGGTACCGGGTGGTAGGGCCCGGTCACCGGTCCAGCGGCGTCATATGACCCGGTCGGAGGGCCGTATGACCCGGTCGGAGGGCCGTAGCCGCTATGCTGCGGGCGCGGATCCGGCCCCGCTGGCTGATACGGCTCCATCGAGGGACCGCTACCGCCCCCCTGATAGTAGGGAGACTGCCGGTCGTCGTCCCACTCGGTCCGTCGCACACCGTCCGTCACCAGACGACCTCCGATCCCGAGCTCCGCTTGCGTCCGCCCGTCCCACCGCTGTACCACGGCGTTGCGTCGACGTTGCGCGAGCTTAGTTGACAGTAGCCCCCCGAAGGCGTACAGGGATCGGCCAGGTACCTCGCCGGTCACCCACTGATCTGCACCGATATCCTCCCATGTCATCAGGCACATATTTCAGGGGGGACGCCGCATGAAGGGCTTCAGGCAGTTCCTGATGCGAGGGAACGTCGTCGACCTGGCGGTCGCGGTCGTGGTCGGTACCGCCTTCACCGCGGTGGTGACGTCGCTGGTGAAGACCATCTTCACCCCGCTGATCGCCGCGATCTTCGGCAAACCCGACTTCTCGGCCCTCACCTTCACCATCAACGGCAGCATGTTTCGGTACGGCGAGTTCATCAACAGTGTCATCGCGTTCCTCTCAGTCGCTACAGTGATCTACTTCGTAGTAGTACTCCCCCTGAACACCATCAACGAGCGGCGGACGCGGGGGCAGGTCCCGCCGGAGGAGGACCCAGTACTCACCGACGAGGCACGCCTGCTCACGGAAATCCGTGATCTACTGGAGGAACACCGTCCCACCGGCTGACCCAGCCAACCCGGGCCGACCCAGCGCGGCTCCACACCGCGCGGCTCCACACCGGATCGCTTACCCGAACGTTGGTCGGCATTCAGGAATCGCTCAGGCTTTCAAGGGAAAGTGCCTACCATGACACCGCGTCTCCCCTTCAGCAGTAGCGCCGAGGACGCCCCCAGGGGCGGCGGCAGGGAGGGGTCCGGCGCCGGGCATGACTCCCCCTCCCCTTGGGCTCCGCCCATCGGCGGCGCGGCCGGGACACGAGCCGGCCAAGCTCACCCGGCTGGTCCCGCCAGCTCCGAACCCGGCCTCCCGGCGGGCCCGCCTTCCCGTCCGCCCGGCTCGCCGTACAGCCAACCGCCGACGCTGGGGCCATCCTCCGGCCAGCATCCTCAGTATCCGAATCCCCATCCCCCGCATGGGGATCCTCGTCCGTATCCGGATTCTCCGTACCCGGCCGGGCCGTCCCAGGCCAGTCAGCCGCAGGCCGCGCTCTCCGCGGGAAGCCCGCCTCCGGCGGCATCGCCCGGCGGCCCGTGGGGACCGCCTTCAGGTCCGCCACCCGGTGGTCCCGCTGCCCCGAGAGCCGTGAACGGCGCGGCCGGCCCCGCGGGACCTCCCGCGGGCCCCCCGACCGGAGGGTATTCCTGGGGACCGCCATGGAGTTCTCCGAGCGGCGCCGGCTCGCCACCCACCCAGGACCTCTACGGCAACGAGACAACCATGGCCGCCTCGCCCCCTTGGCGCCGACGGCGGCTCGTCGCCGCCGGACTCGCCATAGCCCTGGTCTCGGCCGGTGTGGGTGGCGGTGTCGGAGCGCTGGTCGCCGACAACAACGGGGGGCAGACCATCGTCACATCCGCCGGTCTGCACAACACCGTGGACAGTTCCGGTGGAACGTCGCCCGCAGCCGCGAACACCGTGTCGGCCGCGGCGCAGAAGATCCTGCCGAGTGTCGTGACAATCTCCGAGGAATCGAGCAGCGAGTCGGGCACCGGCTCCGGCACCATCATCCGTTCGGACGGGCATATCCTGACGAACAACCATGTGGTCTCGGGTGCCGCGAATGGCGGCTCGCTGACGGTCACCCTGCAGGACGGTCGTACTTTCGATGCGCAGGTCGTAGGCACGGATCCGAGCTCGGACCTCGCGGTGATCAAAATCAATGCCACCGGTCTCACGGCGGCCACGTTCGGCAATTCCGACACGCTGAGCATCGGGGAACTGGTGGTAGCGGTCGGCAGCCCGCTCGGGCTGAACGGCACGGTCACGTCCGGCATCGTCAGTGCCGTGCATCGCCCGGTGCGCACCGGGGATTCAACCGTGCGGGATCAGCAGAACACCGTGCTCGACGCAATCCAGACCGACGCCTCAATCAACCCCGGTAACTCCGGTGGTCCGCTGGTCAACAGTCGCGGCGAGATCATCGGCGTGAACAGCGCGATCGCGACCGTGGGTGGTGGAAGTCCCTTCGGTGGCGGCCAGCAGTCCGGCAACATCGGCGTCGGTTTCGCTATTCCGGGCAACTATGCCGGGTCGGTGGCCACCGAGTTGATCTCTACGGGCAGCGCCCGACACCCGTACCTGGGCGTCAGCGCCTCCACCTCGGAGGAGAACACCCGTTCCACCGCCTCCAGCGGCAACGGTGCACAGATCCGCTCCATGGTTCCGGGTGGACCCGCCGAAAAGGCCGGCCTTCGCGCCGGCGACGTCATCACGAAGGTCGGCAACCGTGCCGTCAACGACGTCGACTCCCTCATCGCGGCGGTCCGGTCCCACGCCATCGGCGACGAGGTGGAAGTGACCTATACCCGTGATGGACAGAGCGGCACCGTCAAGGCCCGGCTCGCCCAACAACCACCGGCATCCTGAGCTATGTCCCGACCCGCAAGAAGCGTGGTGCCTTCCAGCGGAAGGCCGCGAATGGCCGGTCCGGTTCCGAACGCCAGTTCTGCCGAATTGGTAACAGATTTCGGCTTATACCCATTGAAGGCAGGTTCGTCCAGGGTGGCTTGGTCCCGTCTCCGACGGGACATGGCCACCCTGCCGTGAGACCTACCAGGCAAAGTAACCAGCCGTAGTCGATGGGGATCTAAGTGCGACGACATCAGTAGTCAAGCGTTATCGACTGTCGAATCGGCGACAACAAAATCTTCACGACGTTCACCCGCTGCGGGGGACGAACTTCTAGCATTGGGCCTGCCTCACCGGGCTACCGATGGGGCGATGCCGGCCCGTTCCGGGGCCGCCGCTAGTCCCCGGGGAGAAGCTGAGTATGGACGACGACGCGGACCTGGTGGCCCGTGTCCGACGTGGTGACCGGCAGGCGTTCGACGATCTCTACGATCTGTACGCCGATGATGTCTTCTCGATGTGCCTGCTGATTCTGGGCGATCCCACCGTGGCCCGCGCAGCGGCCGGGACGGCGTTCGCCCTCGTCGCCCGCACTCGTCTAAATCCCCTGAGCGATCCCACCCGGCTGCGGTCCTGGCTACTCGAGCTTGCTCGAGGAAGCGCTCTGGCCTGGTCGGGATCGCCCCAGGCGCGCAGCATCCCGGTACCCCATGGAGTCTCGCCCGAAGAGCTCCTCACCGGTGCCGTGGTTCCGGCGCCGGCGAGTCTGCGGGTCGGCCTCGCGCGCACCTTCGATCGCGCCGCTGTCGCGGCTGTAGCCGCAGCCTCAGCCGCCAGTCGGCGGGCTGCGGCAGCGGCCGCCGCGGCCGATACCGATACTAAGAGCGAAGTCGGCGAGACCACCAAGGAGACACCGAAGGTCAATCTCGTCAAGGTACCGACTGCTCCACCCAGCGGTGACAGGTACGCCGATGCCGAGAAAACCATCATCGCCGCCACCACGCACCCCACGCGTCTACTCCCGCTCATGCGCATGGACTCCGACAATGACCTCACC
>NZ_CDXDOR010000083.1:0-3686 GCF_978021225.1 Frankia sp. CeTa3Moorea
CCACCAGCTGACCGGGCCGGACACCGGGCCCCGGCCCGCATCGACGGCGACGAGGTGATCGTCGGGGCCAGGCACGAGGACCGCCCCGCCGGAGCCGTCGAACTCCTCACCCTCGCGGATGGTTCCCGGCGCTGGCACACCCATCGACACACCCACCGGCACACCGTTGTACGACACCGAAAGCGCGGCACTGTACCTGCCCACACCCGGCCAGACGGTACGCCTCGATGTCACCAGCGGTAAGGATGGGTATCAGAGTTGACCGAAATCGATCTCTGCCGCGAAGGGAGCCGAGATCTTGACCACGCCGGTGAACACCTCTCCATCCCGGTAGGCCCCGCTCGCCGGATCGAGGACATAGGTGTACACCAGCGGAACACCGGTAGCGGCCTGCTCGACCCGCCAGTAGAAAGCGATGCCGGCCCTGGCGTACTGGTCCACCTTCACGATCCTGGTCGAAGTCCGTATCGGCGTTCCAGTCCGCCCCCGCGGCCACCTCCAGAGCGCTCGATGGGCACCGCCTTGCCTCTTGCCCGGATCCCTCTTGCCCGGACCATTGACCGCGAGACTTGGCCGCCCGCGAGACTTGGCCGCCCGCGCCTGGGGACGGCGCGACCGCGCCTCCACCGGCACGGGCGGGATGCGTGGTCGGCGCGTCAGGCGGTCGGGGCGGTCGCCGTCTCCCGCTCCGGCTCGGCGTCGGTAGCGGGGGTGTCCGCGAGGCCGAGGCCGAGGTGTTCGACATGGTAGAGGGCCTGGTCAAGGAGCTCGGCGACGTGGTTGTCGTAGAGGGAGTACACCACGGAGCGGCCTTTGCGGGTGCCAGCCACGAGGCCGAGATGGCGCAGCAGGCGGAGCTGGTGGGAGCAGGCGGACTGCTCCAGACCGACCTCGGCGGCCAGCTCGGTCGCGGCGAGCGGGCCCTCGCGTAACCGGGCGAGGATCAACAGTCTCGACGGGGCCGCCAGCGCTTGGAGAGTGGTGGCGACCTTCGCGGCGCTGACCGCATCCAGGCGGGTACGCGGGACGTAGCTGGCAGACGGTGCGGCTCCATGACCCACGCAGCTATGGTATACACCCAACCATGCTTACATGAGCATTTGTTCATCTGTTCCTGTATGATGGTCGAGCTGTCACTGTGCCCGTCGCGCGCAAAGGATCCCGCTACCGATGTCGATCGCCATGGCCCGTCCGACGACGGCTGCCCGCGCCGCCGGCGAGGCGACGCCGCGCAGGCGCCACACCCGGGTTTTCGCCTTGCCCGAGATCCGCTGGGCGGCTGCGGCGCTCGTGCTGTTCCTGTTGGCCCTGCCGCTGTACCTGCTGGGAGCGCCGGCGTGGGCGTGGGGGCCGTTGTATGCGGCCGTGTACGTGACCGGCGGCTGGGAACCGGGCTGGGCGGGCCTTCAGGCGCTGCGGGCGAAAACGCTGGATGTAGACCTGCTGATGGTCTTGGCCGCGCTGGGAGCGGCGGCGATCGGGCAGGTGCTCGACGGGGCACTGCTGATCGTCATCTTCGCCACCTCCGGGGCGTTGGAGGCGGTCGCCACCGCCCGGACCGCAGACTCCGTGCGCGGCCTGCTCGATCTGGCGCCCGCCACCGCCAGCCGCCTGGCCGACGACGGCACCGAGGAGACGGTGCCCGCCGAGCAGCTGAGGACGGGCGACATCATCCTGGTGCGGCCCGGCGAACGCATCGGCGCCGACGGCAGGGTTCTGGACGGGGCGAGCGGGGTGGACCAGGCCACCATCACCGGCGAGCCGCTGCCGGTGGTGAAGGAGACCGGGGACGAGGTGTTCGCCGGCACCCTGAACGGCACCGGCGCATTGCGGGTGAAGGTCGAGCGCGACCCGGCGGATTCGGTGATCGCCCGGATCGTGGCCATAGTCGAGGAAGCCTCGAAGACCAAGGCCTCGACCCAGCTGTTCATCGAGAAGGTCGAGCAGCGGTACAGCCTCGGCATGGTCGCGGTCACGGTGGCGCTGTTCACGCTACCGCTGCTGGTCGGCGCGGCCTTGCAACCGACGCTGCTGCGCGCCATGACCTTCATGATCGTCGCATCGCCGTGCGCGGTCGTGCTGGCCACCATGCCCCCGCTGCTGTCCGCGGTCGCCACCGCCGGCCGCCACGGCGTCCTGATCAAGTCCGTGCTGGTCATGGAACGCCTCGGCCAGGTCGACGCCGTCGCGCTGGACAAGACCGGCACCCTCACCGAAGGCACCCCTCGGGTGACGGACATCCAGCCGCTGGCCGCCTCCGGCCTTACCCAGGACGGCCTGCTGGCGCTGGCGGCGGCGGCCGAGCACCCCAGCGAGCACCCGCTGGCCCGCTCCATCGTGGAAGCCGCCCGCACCCGCGAACTGGACATCCCGCCGGTGGAGACCTTCACCTCCACCGCCGGCACCGGCGTGACCGCCACCGTCAACGGCCAGCCGGTCGCGGTCGGCAGCCCCGTACGGCTGCTGGGCAACCGCTCCCAGCACCCGGCCGCCGCGGTGGCCGCCCGCCTGGAAGAAAAGGGCCGTACCGCGGTCCTGGTCATCCTGGACGATACCCCGGTGGGTGTGCTGGGCATCGCCGACCGGCTGCGCGACAAGGCCGCCGCCACCGTCACCGCCCTGGCCACGGCGACCGGCACCGCGCCTGTCCTGGTCACCGGCGACAACCCGCGCGCCGCCGCCCACCTCGCCGCCGAGGTCGGCATCGCCGACGTCCGCGCCGGTCTACTACCCCAGGACAAAGTCACCGCTGTCCAAAACCTCCAGCAGGCCGGCCGGAAGGTGCTGATGGTCGGCGACGGCGTCAACGACGCCCCCGCACTCGCCGCCGCCTACGCCAGCATCGCCATGGGCCGCGCCGGCTCCGACCTCGCCCTCGACACCGCCGACGCCGTGGTGGTCCGCGACGAACTGGCCACCATCCCCGCTGTCGTCGCCCTCGCGCGGCGGGCCCGCCGCCTGGTAGTGCAGAACCTCGTCATCGCCGCGTTGTTCATCACTGGCCTGGTGATCTGGGACCTGATCGGCACCCTGCCGCTGCCGCTGGGAGTCGCCGGCCACGAGGGCTCCACCGTCATCGTCGGCCTCAACGGACTGCGTCTACTCACCGACGCCGCCTGGCGCCGCGCCGAGCGGCCAGAACACTCGGCTGAGATCGTCCGTCCTGATCATCACCACCGGAACGCGCAGGAGTAGGGGCCGCCCCGCCCAAGGGAGCACCTACAGGCACGAAGATTGCCTTCGGCCGGGGGCGGCGGTCCCAAGGTCCCGCCAGAAAGCTTCGTCAGTCCCTGCTGATCGGGGCGGAACAGAAGGGCATTGTCGAGTCGACGATCCGTCGGTGACCGACTTGAAGGAGCCAGCGTGCCCATCTGGCACATCCGTCCCTACGAGACCGTCGACTACGCGGCGACAGTACGCCTGCTGGAGGAAGTGCGGAGCACCCCGGGCGGCCCGCCCATCAACCTCACCGACACCGTGCTGGCGCTGCGGCACGAACTCCCGGACACCGAGTCCCCCGCGGTGGTCGCCGTCGCGGGCGAGCATCTCGTCGGTGCCGCGGTCGGGCGCAAGGAGGGCGGCCAGGGCCGGGTGCTCACGGTCGCCATCGCGCCCGCCTGGCGTCACCACGGCATTGGCTCCAGCCTGTTGCAGAGCGTGGAGAACCTGCTCCTGCACGCCGGCTG
>NZ_CDXDOR010000083.1:4282-8371 GCF_978021225.1 Frankia sp. CeTa3Moorea
GGGCAGCCGGGTGAGGAGGCGTTCCTCAACCGCGGCTTCACCGCTACCGGGCAGGTACTCTACGACAAGCAGGTTCCCCTGCGCCCGGCGGACGTCTCCACCGTCGAGCGGTGGGGCGGCGCGCTGCTGAGCACCTCCGAGTGGTCCAACCTCGCCGGGATGGAGGAGGAGCGCGCGCTCATCGAGAAGCGGCTGCTGCTGCCGGTCCGGGAACGGGAGCTCGCCGAGGCATACGGAGTCGTCATCCCGACGGCGATGCTGCTGTTCGGGCCGCCCGGCACCGGCAAGACGTCCTTCGCCCGGGCGGTCGCCGCCCGGCTGGAATGGCCGTTCGTCGAGCTCCTGCCCTCACGGCTGGCCTCCGGCGGCAGTGGGCTCGCCGCCGAGCTGCGGTCAGCGATCAACGACCTCATGGGGGTCGAGCGGGTCGTCGTGTTCATTGACGAGGTCGACGAGATCGCCCAGTCACGCGAGACCCGGCCGGAGAACCAGTCCGTCGTCAACGAGCTGCTCAAGGCAATCCCGCAGTTCCGCGGGGTGCAGGGCCGGCTGCTGATCTGCGCGACCAACGCGGTCTCGGCGCTGGATCCCGCGTTCATCCGGCCCGGCCGGTTCGATCTCGTCCTCCCTGTCGGGCCGCCGGACGCCAAGGGGCGCCGGGTGCTGCTCGAAGGGCTGCTGGACCGGGTCGCGAACAAGGGGGACATCGATCTGGACGCCGTCGTCGCGGCCACCGATCTGTTCACGCCGGCCGATCTCTCGGCGGTCGTGCAGCGCTCCGCCGCCGCCGCCTTCCACCGGGCCGCCGACGGGGCGAAGGTCGGCGCCGGGGCGGGAGCGGAGAGCGGCGGGGGCGGCCACGGCCCGGTGGTAACCCCGTTGAGCACGCAGGACCTGCTGGATGCCGCCCGGCTGGCCCGGCCGACGATCAGTCTTACCGAGCTGGACCGCTTCCGTCGTGACGCGGAGGCCTTCACCCGGATCTGACCTGCCCCGCCCCGGCAGGGACGACCTGCACCGGATCCGGATCCGGATCCGGTGTTGATAACTTTGATTTTTCGGTATAGAAAAGCATTTCCTGACCCGAGGACGAGACGCGGCACGAGAGAGTGCTCGACGAGACGAAAACCGCAGCGATCTTCCAAAACGATCACAATGAGGTTTCGCCATGACCGACGGGAATCGCAATCTCTACGTAGTCGCCTGCGGTGGCGGGTACCCCGCCGGGGACCTTCCCGCCTTCGTCAAGCAGGTGCAGTCCGCCGGCTGGGACGTGCGGGTGGTCGCCACCCCGTCGTCTTTGCAGTTCATCGACGCCGACCTTCTCACCGACCTCACCGGTCACCGGGTGCGGTCCGAGTACGTGCTGGTGGAGGACGACAACGAGGAGCGGCCGGCACCCGACGCCGTCGTCGTCGCACCCGCCACCTTCAACACCGTCAACAAGTTCGCGGCGGGAATCGCCGACACCCTTGCCCTGAGCCTTCTCAACGAGACGATCGGCTCGGGCATCCCCGTCATCATCGCCGTGGCACCGAATCCTACGCACGCCAAGCACCCGGCGTTTGCCGCGAACATCTCGTCCCTGCGGTCGTGGGGGGTCCAGGTGATCTACAATCCGGAGGGAGTCTCGCTGGCGGACATCGACGGCATCGAGGAGTGGAAGGCACTGTTCCCCTGGCAGCAGATCATCGACGCGCTCGACGCAAGTCACGGGGACGGGTAGCGCAGCAGGGCACCGAGACCGTCGGCCGGTGCGCCGGGCAGATCGGCGGGCAGGACCCGCACGGCCGCGCCGGTGCCCCAGGCGGCCCGCACGGCCAGATCCGCCAATCGGCCGGCGGCCGGTGGTGACCCGGCCCGCCCGGCCCGGCGGGCCCGCCGGGCCAGCGCGCCCGGCTCGGTGGCGACGTCCGCGGGCTCCGGCCCGTACCAGGCGGCCCGGTCGTCGCCGGGATCGTCGACGACGAGCAGCGTGCCCACCTGAGCGCGGACGAGCGCGTCGAGCGTCGCGGGCACCCCGTCGACCGCCCGGCCGTGTGCGCGGTCCTCGGCGAAGCGGTCGAGCACGGCGCGGGTCCGGTCGCGAACCTCGGCCTCGACCAGCTCCCGCACCTCCCGGGAATGGAACCGGTCGCTCCGCCCGGGGTGGCGCCCCCCGTGTTCGAGCTGGTGGACCAGCGGGGTCACCCGGGGCGGCAGATGCTTGCGCAGCAGCTGCACGGCCCGGACGTCTCCCGCGAGAACCACCAGCGCGGCGTCCACCCGCTCGGTCAGCTCGGTCACCGCCTCGGCGACCTGCGCGGCGTTGTGATCCCACGAGTCCTCGGCACGATCCTGGTAGCGGCGCTGCGACCAGCCGCCGGGGGCATTGCGCTCGATCTCGTCGTCGGAGCCGACGACCTCACCGGCGAACCGCAGTCCGTCCCCGGCCACCCGCAGGTCGGCGCCCGTCCGGTCGGTGAGCACAACCACGCAGGGCACGCTGCTCTGCCGGTAGGCGAGCATCGGCAACGTACAGGGCAGCGAGCCCCAGACGGCCCGGTCCGCCACCTGCCGTCGCAGCCGATGACACCAGACGACCCTGCCATTCGCGGCGCACACCGCGAGAGCGGCGTTCTGCGGGCCGAGGGACGCCACGACCTCGTCCAACGCGCCCAGCGTCGCGCCATCCGCCCCGTCGGCGGCCAGGCTGTCGCGCAGGCGCCGCCACCGGACCGCCCGATCCGCCGCAATCCCGTCCATCTGATCGGACAGGCCCAGGTACAGCGTCGCGCACGGGCTCGGGACGGCGAACAACTCGTTGATCTCCGCATCTGGGATCACGGCACCGCGGCCTCCTGTTCTCCGCTCCCGCCGGTCGGCGAGCCGATCCTCCAGGGTCCAGGATGGGCACCGACCGGCCCTTCGGCCCGGCCCCTTCGGTCGCTCCCAGCCATACCCATCATCGGCGCGACGGACCGTCGGCCGCCCGCCAGGACTTCATCCGGGCGCGGCCGGTACATGTTGTTGCTGACGGCTCGAATCGGCCCGAGTTCGACTCTTCGCCGGCCTCGACCTGGTCAAGCCGGGCGAAAGCCGCGATTGAGCGCACCGTCAGCCCGGTCCTGTTCACCTGCCTAGTACAGGCCACGCCCGAGCTTATCGATGATCTTGTTCAGGTTCTGGAGTTCGCCTGAAGCGCCGGAGCCGTGGGTCGCCGCCAACGCATGGCGGAGGGCTTTGAAGGCGGCCAAAGCGGCTGCGGTCTGGCCGGTGGCGGCGAGCATGAAGGCGGCAGTGCGGCGCGCTTCCAGGAGGCGAAGGTGTTCTTCCTTCGCGGCGTCGGCGTTGTCGAGGTAGGCGCGGAGGCGGTCGAGGGCCTTCTCGGGGTCGCCGACGCGGGCGTAGGCGAGGCCGGCGTAGTAGGCGCAGCCGAGCACCCACGGGTCGCTGGGTTCGAAGCGGTAGCGCAGGTAGTCGGCGCGGACGGCGTCGTTGAGGGCGGCCGCCCGGGTGAACCTGTCGGCCAGGTAGAGCGTCTCGGCCAAGAAGCGGCGCAGTTCGAGACCGCGGGCGGGATCCTGCGCGCCGGCCGCGACGGCTGCCTCGAGCAGGTCGATGGCCTCCGCCGGCCTGTCTGCGTCGACGAGTGTCGCGACCTTGGCCAGCAGCTCGTCGACCGCCGCGTCGGACAGCTGCGCGGCGGCGGCCAGTCCCGGGCGGTCCAGCTGGATAGCCAGCGGTCCTGCCCCAGGCGGAGTACTGGCCACAGGTTTGCCTATGACGGCTATGCCGGGGCGTGGTGCGGGGACGCCACCGGCCGCCGCGACGGTCTGGCGCGGCACGACGAGCAGCGGGTTCCGGAACGGCCGCGTCGGATCGAGCCCGTCGGCGGAAGGCGTCGCGGGCGGGGCCGCGGCCCACGGGGCGAGGGCGTGGTAGGCATCCACTGCCGTGGGACGGGTCCGGATGTCCTTGGCGAGCATCGCGTTAACGAGCTCGGCCAGCTCGGTGGGCACGTCCGGCCGTAGCGAGGTGACCAGCGGCGGGTTGGCTTTGACGTGCAACTCGCGCAGCGACACACCGCTGCCGGTCACGTAGAAGACC
>NZ_CDXDOR010000083.1:8396-15159 GCF_978021225.1 Frankia sp. CeTa3Moorea
GGAGACCGAAGAGCAAGCAGCCGAGGGAGTAGATGTCGGACGCGGCCGTGATCACGCTGCCGAGGTGCTGCTCGGGCGACATGTAGTCCGGGGTGCCGATGGTGTGGTCGACCTGGGTGAGCCGGGGCGGGGCGTCGGCGCCGCGCAGGATCGCGATGCCGAAGTCGAGGACCTTCACGAACCCACCGGGCACGAGGATGAGGTTGTCTGGCTTGATGTCGCGGTGGACGACGTCGACTGCGTGGACGCTGGCCAGGACGGCGGCAACCTGGGCGCCGATACCTGCCACGCGGGCGATGCCCAGCGGCGCGTTGTCGTAGTCGGTGTCATCGATGAGCTGCTGCCCGGTCGATCCGCGCAGCAGCTGCATGACGAGCCACACCCGGCGGCTGCCGTCGGGGAAGGTGTGGACGCCCGTGTCGAAGACCGCGGGGATGCCCGGATGCTCCAGGCTGGCGGTGGTGCGGATCTCCCGGAGGAACCGCTTCTCGTTGATCGCCTGCTGTTCCTCGAACGCGATCCGCTCCAGGCTGCCCGGCTGGCCGGGCGCGTTGCCTGGCGGCCGGAGCAGCTTGATGGCGACCGGGCGGTCGAGGCGCTCGTCGTAGCCGTAGGACACCTCGGACATGCCGCCGCTGCCGAGCAGCCCGTCGATCCGATACCGGCCGGCGAGCCGGATCCGGTCGTCCAACGGGTCGCTGGTGGTAGTCGTGTACGGGTCAGTCACGCATTCCCCCGTGCTGTTTTCTCCCGGTGCGGTTCGTGGTCCGAGTGCTTCAGGTGGTCTCGCGGAGCATTTCGGCGCGGAGGCGGGCCAGGGCCTCGTCGCGGGCCGGGTCGGTGATGATCCGATAGGCGCGCTTGCGGGTGGCCTCCTTGACGGCCTGCTGGAAGTCCTGGTTGTCGAAGTAGAGCTTCATGAAGTCCTCGTTCTTCGCGGCGTTCTCCGCGACGATGCCGTCGAGCCGGCCGTCGGCGACCTGGCCGAAGCGCGCCTCGTCGTTCATCAGCGCGACCTGCTGCATCCGGGTGTCCTCGACCAGGCTTGCGACCTGCTGGTAGAGCAGGATCTGGTCGGAGGTCCCCAGGTTCAGGCCGAACCGCTCGTTGAGAGCGTTGATGACGTCGGCGAGCCGGACCAGCTCCGGTTCGGCGTAGCCGCCGCCGTCGGCCGCGTGGCCGCGGACGACCTGCTCGCCGGCCGGCGAGAGCGACACGTCGTGGTGACCGGTGAACTCGAGCCGGTAGTGGGACAGGTCCGCGTCGCCGATGTCAACGGCGACGGCCTCCCGGCCGGGCAGGCGGCGCAGCAGGATCCGGCCGTACTGGTAGAGCCGTTCGAGCGTCGGATCGCCCCAGTCGATGACCTGCGCGAGCAGGCTGTAGGCCCGGCAGTACTTCTGCAGCGCGTCGCGGAACTCCTCCCGCTCCGCCACGGTCGGCAGCGCCTTGAACCGGTCGGTCGCGGGATCGAGCAGGCGGTGCAGCTCGGCGTGCAGCTTCTTCTCAGCGGCATTGGGCATCCGGTCCGGGCCGGCCGACCCGAGCACCCGCATGAACGCCTCCATCTCGGAGACGTCCAGAACCTGGAAGCCCATCACCTCCTGCTGCTTCCTGTAGAGCAGGTTCGCGTCGGGCTGCTCGGTGAGCGTGATCTCATACCACGGCTTGAACGACGCCTGGATGTCCTCTGCCGCGTTCACGAAGTCGACGATCCGGACGTCGTCCTGGGACTTCAACGGGTGGGTCCGATTCAGCCGGGAGAGGGCCTGGACCGCGGCGACGCCGGTCAGAGGCTTGTCGACGTACATCGCGCACAGCAGCGGCTGGTCGAAGCCGGTCTGGTACTTGTCCGCGACAACGAGGACCCGGTACTCCTCCTGGTTGCGCGCCGCCGCGTCCTTGTCGTCGGCCTTTGTGTAGGCGAACCGGTCCGGGAGCTGACTCTCCGGGAAGCCGTTGATCTTCGACTCGGTGAAATCGTGGCCGCTCTCCTCATCGGTCAGCGAACCGGAGAACGCCACCAGCGGGCGGCAGTTCGCGAGGCCCTTGTCGTCGACGTACCGGCGGATCGCCTGGTACAGGTTGAGCGCCTGCTGCCGGCTGTCGGTGACGACCATCGCCTTCGCCCGACCGCCAAGCCGGCCGGCGATGTTCGTCTGGAAGTCCTCGACGATCAGCTTCGCCTTCTGCGCCGCCGATTCCGGATGCGCCTCGACGAGCTGGACGAGCTTGCGCCGCGCCTTCTTCTTCTCGACCTCAGGGTTGGAGATCTCCGAGTCCTGCTGCTCGACGGCGGCGCTGGACAGGCGCCACATCGCGTCGTAGGTCAGGTAGTTCGCCAGGACGTCAAGGATGTAGCCCTCCTCGATCGCCTGCTGCATCGAGTACACGTGGAACGGTGCGAGCAGCGGCTCGCCGTCCTTGCCCAGGCGGTCCGGGTCGGGGTTGCCGAAGAGCTTCAGCGTCGCCGACGTCGGGGTGGCGGTGAAGGCGAAGTACGACAGGTTCGGCTGCTTGCCGCGGACCCGGGTCAGGTAGGTCGCATCGTCCTCGTCGGGCTCCCGTTCCGACTTCGAGCCGATCGCCTGTTTGAGCTTCGTGGCCTGCTCACCGGTCTGCGACGTGTGCGCCTCGTCAATGATCACCGCATAGCGCTTCGAGCCCAGGCCCTTGCCCGCGACCTTGTCGAGGATGAACGGGTATTTTTCCAACGTCGAGATGATGATCTGCGACGTCGAGTCCGTCAACGCGACCGCGAGCTGGCCAGAGTCCTCGTCGACCTTCTTGACGACCCCTGGGGTGTGGTCGAACTGGTAGATCGTGTCCTGGAGCTGCCGGTCGAGCACGACCCGGTCGGTGATGACGACGACCTTGTCGAACACCTTCCGGTTGTTCGCGTCGAACAGGGTCGACAGGCGGTGCGCCAGCCAGGCGATCGTGTTCGACTTGCCCGAGCCGGCCGAGTGCTGCACCAGGTAGTTCTGGCCGGCGCCGTGCTCCCGGGCGTGGCGGACCATCTTCTGGACGGCGTGCCACTGGTGGTAGCGCGGGAAGATCCGGCCCAGCTCGTGAACGCTCTGCTTCGAGCCCTTCTTCTGGTCCTTCGCGTCGACGTGCACGAACCGCTGCAGCATCTCCAGCCAGTTGTGCCGGCTCCAGATCTCCTCCCACAGGTAGGCGACCCGATAGGAGCTCTCCTTGGCCTCCGGGTTGCCGGCGGCCCCCGACTCGCCCGGCCCGTTCGTGCCCAGGTTGAACGGCAGGAACCGGGCGTCGGGGCCCGTCAGTCGGGTTGCGACGAACGCCTTGTCCGGGTCGACGGCGAAGTGCACCAGGGCGCGCTTCGCGAAGAACAGCTCCTTCGGGTCCCGCTCCCGGTACTGCGCGACCGCGTCCTCGGCCGACTGCCCGGTCATCCCGTTCTTCAGCTCGACAGACGCCACCGGCAGCCCGTTCACGAACAACGCCAGGTCGACGGACTCCTTCGGCTTCCTCGCGCTGAAACGAAGCTGCCGGGCGACGGTCAGAACGTTGGCGTCGTACTCCTTGAGCGCGTCGGCAGCCAGCGTGTGCCCGGGCCGGAAGTACGCCAACTCGATCTGCACACCACGGTCCCGCACCCCCTGCCGCAGGACGTCCAGCACCCCACGCTCGTCGATCTGCGCCGCCACCCGCTGGCAGAACTGCCGATACGCAAGCTCCTTGCCACCGTAAAGCTCGACGAGCCGATCCCAGCTCTTCTGCTGCGTCGCCCCGATGAACCGAACCAGCTCAGCAGTGTCCAGCCCCAATTCGGCATCGAACCCGAGCGTAGGCTGCCCCGCCTCCCAGCCATGGCCACGCAGTTCCTGCTCGACCCGATCCTCAAAGGCGTGCTCCGTGTGCACCCCCGGCATCATGCGGCTCCCCCCAGCCCACGCGCGGTCGTGACATCGATCTGCCCGGTCACGGCGGCCGTGATCAGTGCCTGGCGCCGTTCGGCAAGAGCGGCTATTTGGTTGGAGAGCCGCACGTCCAACTCGACCACCGCCTTGAGCCGACTGTCAATCTTCTTGACAAGCTCACGTTGCGTCGACAGGTCCGACAGCGGCACACGGAAGTCGCGGATCTTGCTGCTGCTAGTTGATGCGAGGTTCGTTGTTTTGTTGCCAGTGCTTTCGAAATATCGTCGCGCTCGTGATGTCCGGGTGAGTAACGCCAGATACTCGGGATCTATTGCACGAAGGTCCGGCCGCACGGCGAAGACGTGATTCTGATGTAGGCACTCTGGAATCTCTCCGTGCCAGACGGTTCCGCGACCGAGTTTGTCGAGGTCGCCACCCTCCGTCATCAGAACATCCCCGATCCGCAGGCACGAGGTGGCCGCGGTCCTGCGCGATACTGTGATCTCGGCAACCTCATTAAGATCGACATGGCTAACCTGGACATTGGCGACCCGCAAGTAAGGCAGCGTGACGGCGTCGCCGTCGTTCTGGCGTCCGCTGTCGACTGTCACGCCGGTCTGGATGAAGGCCAGGTACCCAAGGCGGACAGTCGGGATGCAGCCTAGACGATCGATAGAATCGTCGATCAAACTCAGAGTCAATTCGTCAAGCAGTTCCCGCTGTCGAAGCCGCTGTGAGACGAGCCGATCGATGCGGGCGGTCTCGGCGTCGAGGAAGTCGGCGATGCGGCGCTGCTCATCGATAGGGGGGCGCACCCAAGGGGCGGCTGCAAGTTCTTCGCGGTTGACCTTTGGCATCTTCACGCGATCAGACATCAAGGTTGTGTATGCGAGAAACGGGCGAGCAAGCATCCAGTACATAAGGAAGCGGGTGTCTACGACACCGCGACGTCCAGAGATTGCATACATGTCTGCGCTGCAAAGACATTCCATCGGTGCGACGGTGACCTTGTTAAGCGCGGGTCGAATCTTGGAGTAGAGCACCTGACCGGCCCGTGCGACATATTTACCGCTGTCCGCACCTTGCTCTCGCGCTGTTTCAAGACCGAGTATCTTGCCGGTGCCACTTTCAATGTGGTTGGGTGCGATAAGTACCGCGGAAGACCAAGGGTCGTCGGTCGGATCAACCTGCCCACCACTAATCACGACGTCGTGACCGAGGCGCGTCCGGACCCAATTCCTAGGAATCTGCTCCATCGGCGGAACAGGAAAATTTGTCACTTCTTGACCCCTCGCACCGTTGGCCGGAAAATTGCCATCACGCCGTCACCTCGCCGAGGAGCTTCTGAATCTGCGCCTCCAGGTCCTTGAGTTCGGCGTCAATCTCCGCGAGGGGCCTTGGGGGTGTGTAGACGTAGAAGTGGCGGGTGAAGGGGATCTCGTAGCCGGTCTTGGTCTTGTCCTCGTCGATCCAGGCGTCGGGAACGTGCGGGGTGACCTCGCGGGCGAAGTAGGTGTGGATGTCCTCGTCGAGCGGGACGTTCTCGAAGTCGCGCAGGTCCGGGTCCGGGATCGGCTTGCCCTTGGAGAGCTGGACCTCGCCCGCCGGGTCGGAGACGGCGACGGCGTTCCAGAAGGCCTTCAGGTGCGCAGCGGTGCCGGGCAGGCTCGCGCCCCCGGCCATCGCGGCGCCCAGCAGCCCGGCCGTGGCCTCGTCCTTGGTCCACCAGACCGAGCCGATCGCGCCGCGCAGAGCCTCGACCAGCTTCTCCCGGCCGTCCCACTTGGCGAGCGCCTTCGCTTCGGTCAGGGCAAGCAGAGTGTCTTCGGTGACCTCGAAGCGCTGCTTGAGCGGCCGTTCGACCGTGATCCGGCGGTAGCCGAAGTCCCTCGTCGAGAAGATCTTCACCTTGCCGTGCTCCGCGTGCTCGGCGTTGCCCGCGACGTCCAGTGCCTGGGCGTAGAGCTTCGTGATGTGCTTGATCTGCTCGTCGCTGATGAGCTTGCGCTTGTCGCCGAGAGACTTGCGCATCTTCTCCCACCGGTCGCGGGCGTCGAGCAGGATGACCTTCCCGGCGAGCTTCGCCGGCTTGCGGTTCGAGAGGATCCAGAAGTAGGTGGAGATCCCGGTGTTGTAGAAGAGCTGGTCGGGCAGGGCGACGATGCCTTCGAGCCAGTCGTTTTCCAGGATCCAGCGCCGGATGTTCGACTCGCCGGACTCCGCGGCGCCGGTGAACAGCGGCGAGCCGTTGAAGACGATCGCGAGCCGGGCCCCCTTGCCCTCGACCCGCTCCATCTTCGAGATCATGTGCTGCAGGAAGAGGAACGACCCGTCGTTGATCCTCGGCAGGCCGGCGCCGAAGCGGCCCGCATAGCCGAGCTTGGCCTCCTGGTCGACGTCGTCCTTGACCTTCTTCCACTCCACCCCGAACGGCGGGTTGGCGAGCATGTAGTCGAACCGGCGCCCGGCGAACTGGTCCTGGCTGAACGAGTTGCCGAGCTTGACGTCGCCCTGCTGGTCGCGCAGCAGCATCTCCGACTGACAGATCGCCCACGACTCGGGGTTGAGCTCCTGGCCGTAGAGGAAGACCTGCGCGCCGGGGTTGAGGGACTTCAGGTGGTCCTCGGCCATGGTCAGCATGCCGCCGGTCCCGCAGGCCGGGTCGTAGACGTTGATCACCTGGCCTGGCCCCTGGACCGTGTCGGCGTCCGGAGCAACCAGCAGGTTGACCATGAGCTTGATGACTTCACGAGGTGTGAAGTGCTCACCGGCGGTCTCGTTCGAGTCCTCCGCGAACTTGCGGATCAGATGCTCGAACACGTAGCCCATGTCGTGGGGCTCGAGCTGGTCGAGATCGTGCATCGTCGCGAACTTCC
>NZ_CDXDOR010000083.1:15505-22900 GCF_978021225.1 Frankia sp. CeTa3Moorea
GCGAACTTCCCGACCACGAGGTAGAGCAGCTTCGCGCTGGCCAGCCGGCCGATCGTCTCGTCGAACCGGAAGCGTTCCAGCACCTCGCGGACGTTCGGCGAGAAGCCGTTGACGTAGTCTCGCAGGTTCTTCGCGACCACCGACTGGTTCGTCGCGTCGGAGGCGATCGTGGCGAAGTTCTGCTGGGAGACGTTGTAGAACGGCCGGCCGGCCGCGATCTCCAGCAGCCGCTGCTTGTTCGTGATGGTCAGCGATGCGTCCCTGTCACGCACCGCCTGCCGGGTGTCGGCCATGACCGCGTCGAGGCGCCGCATCAGCGTGAACGGGAGGATCACGCCGCCGTACTCGTGGCGCCGGTAGTCGCCACGCAGCAGGTCGGCCACCGCCCAGATGTCGGCGGCCATTTTCGAGTGGCTGGGCCCCGGGGAAGTCACAGGTTCTCCTCGTGCGTCGGCGTCGTCGGGGGAAGCCGGTCGGGGGTCAGAGTCCCGGCCGTCAGCCCGTGCAGGGTCTGGTCGATCACGGTGGTACTAAGCCTGGCGAGCGTCGTCAGCGCCTCGCGCAGTTCGGATAGTCGCCGGAATTCGGCGCCGTAAGGGCGCTGCTCGGCGATCGAGAGCCGTGGGATCCGGCAGCGCCGCAGGTCCTCGCGGCCGAGCACGCCGATCGTCCTGGGGATCGGCACGGCCTCGGCCTCGGGCCGCAGGAACGTCGCCACGAAGTCGGGGTCGAGCCGGGCCAGGTCCAGTTCGATGACGTGGGTCGTCATCGAACCGGTCCGTTCCTCGCCGGTCGCCGCGATGACGCCCGGAGCCCGCGGCCAGACGAGGACGTCGCCGGTGCGCGGCGTCGTGCCCCGCGGCCTGATCTTCAGGGCGCCCACGCGTTCGAGCTCCGCGAGCGTCACGTAGGCAAAGTCGTCCCGTGCGCGGGCCGCCGCGTACCGCGGCAGCCCGGCGCCGAGCCGAGCGTAGATCGCTTCAAGCTGTCCGATGAGCCGCGCGATGTCGTCGGCGCTGGCCTCCGCCTCGGTGGTCACGTACCGGGAGGGCAGGACATTGGCCTCGCCGTCCTGGAGCAGCCGCGCCCGGGTCACCGCGCGAGCCGGTACCGGGCCGGGCCGCCGCCGCCCCGCGCCGCCCGGCGCCGCCGCGGCCAGGTCGAACAGCTGCCGCCACTCACCGAACTGTTGCGGTACCGCCGCCATGTCGGCGGAGGAGAAGTCGACCAGGACGACCGGCTCATCGTCTTCCTCGCCGCGCGGGCGGCGCAGCACCCAGAGACAGGCCTCGCCGGCCACGGTGCTCATCTCGGCCGGTAGCGCGATCACCGCGCGCAGCGCGCCCTGGCCGATCATCAGCTTCCGGATCGCCTGCCCGGACGGCGAGACACAGGCACGCGGCGAGACGGCGACGACGGCAGTGCCATGCGGGCGCAGGTGGGCGTAGCAGTGCTGCACCCAGGCCAGCTCGCCGTCGCGGGGCTCCGGACGGCCGAACTCCCAGCGGCGATCGGTCGCCAGCTCGTCCGCGGGCCAGCCCGGCCGGTCGAACGGCGGCTCGCACACCACCGCCACCGCCTTGCCGAGCAGCTCGGTGAACCGGTTGCCGCGCAGCGAGTCGCCGAGGCGGACGTCGTACGGGCCGGCGAGCGGATGGCCACGCAGACCGAGCGTGGCGGTCTGCGTCAGCCGCTCGTCGATGTCCTGGCCGAACAGGCGAACCTGGTTCTCGAACCGGTCCGCGGCCGCCAGCAGAAGGGCGCCGTCGCCGCAGGCCGGGTCGAAGACGACCGGCAGATCGTCGGCGGTGGCGAAGAGATCGTCGCCACCCGCGCTGGCGGCGGTCGTCGGTGGCAGTAGCGAGACGAGGACTCGGGCCAGCCGCTGCTCGGCCTCGACGTTCCGCTTAGCCTGCTCGACGGACTCGTCACGGGTCGTCCAGCCACCGGTCGGGCCGTCGAGAGCCTGCGTTCCGGTCTCCGTTCGACCGGCCTTCGCGAGCTGCTCCGCGCGGCCGGACCGTTCTAGCCAGTCCGCGACAGCGGCCCAGAGAAACGTCGGGTTGGTGTCGCTGCCTCCGACGGGCCGGGGGAAGTCGTCGTAGCGCCGGCGCCAGTTCGACACGGCGGCGCGGCCGACGCCGATCCGCCGCGCGATGGCGGCGGCCGTCAGCTCTTCCTGCCCGTCGAACTCCACAGGCCGGACCCTACAGGCTTGATCGCCCCCTAAGCAAGCACTGTAAACGCCTTGAGTTCGAGTACACAAAATTACTGTTCACGCTTGACGAGCGAGCCGGCGTGGCCCTAAGCTCCTGACTTGTCGCGGATCAGCCGCGATGCGCACAGGCCAGGTCCCGGCGCCGTCGCCCTCCGGACACGGAGGGCGACGGCGCCGCTCGGCCCTTGGCCGGTTGCGCCTTCGGCGGTGCCGCCGCCGTTCCTCGTGGGGCGCCTCTTCTTTCAGTGTCCGATGCGCCCCTTGCCATCTCTCAGGCGGCCTCGCCATGCCCGGCGCGGCCGCGTGTTCACAGCACGCTGTCCGGCCACCGCCGGCAGGAGAGCCATGGAACCGCACACCTGCCGCACCTGAACGACCTGACACCGCGAACACTCACCGGGAATCTTGGGGGAACGATGACCGAGACGGATCTGCCAACGCAGGAAGTCATGGCGACGCCGATCGCCGAGCTGGCAGCGGCGCGGCTGGCCGCGGCGGCGCTGCCCGAGTCGGCGAAGGCCGCGCTACGGGAGGCGTTTGGCGCGGTGGAGACACCGGCAGCCAGCGCGCTGGGTCGGATCTACCTAGAATCGATCACCGTCACCGGCTACCGCGGCATCGGCGCTCCCGCCCGGCTGTCGCTGTCCGCTAACCCGGGCGTGACGCTGGTGGTCGGGCGCAACGGTTCCGGGAAGTCGAGCCTGGCCGAGGGCGCCGAGACTGCCTTCCTCGGCACGAACACCCGCTGGGAACGGCAGGACGACTCCCGTCGTGGCGCCTGGCGCAACCGGCACGACCTCACCCGCCGGCCCCGGATCGACATGGCGCTCGCGGTCGGCGGCGGCCGGGCGACACTGACCCGCACCTGGCCGGGCGACGACTTCACGAACTCCGAGGGCGTGTTCCAGCGCCATGGCCACCCGGCCGTGCCCGCCGATCAGGCCGGCTGGGCGCGGGCCGCGGCCGAGTACCGTCCCTTCCTCTCCTATGCCGATCTGGGTCAACTGATCGACGACAAGGCGGTCCGGCAGTACGACGTCGTCGACAAGATCCTCGGTCTCGGCTACCTGACCGCCGTCGACAGCCGGCTCAAGGAGGAGCAGAGCCAGCACAACACAGCGGCCAAGGGCGTCGACAACGGGCTGGTCACGCTCACCGCCGCGCTCGATGACCTGCTCCGCGACCTGCCAGAGGAAGCCCGCGCCCGCGCCGCGCTGGTCGCTTTGGGCACGAAGAAGACCGGTCCCGATCTCGCGGCGCTCGACCGGATGTTGGCGAACCTGCCCTCGGCCGAGGATAGTGATCTCGCCGAGCTGCGCCAGCTCGCCGACCTTCAAAGCCCCGACCTCGACCTGGTCGACAAGGCGGTGAAGCGGCTGCGCGACGCCCTCGCCGCCGCCACGGCCATCACAGGCACGAACGCCGAGGACGCCTCGCTGCGCGCCGATCTGCTCGCCCGGGCACTACAGCACCGCGACCGGCACTCCGGCATCGAGACGTGCCCGGTCTGCGGCACCGAGCAAGTCCTCGACGACGCCTGGGCGGAGCGAGCGGCCGCGCAGGTCACCGCGCTGCGCGACGAGGGCCGGGCGGTCGCGGACGCGAACGCTCAGCTGCGGCTGGCCGAGACCGGGCTGAAGGCGCTCATCGTCTGGCCACCCGCGGTCCCGCCCGCGCTCGCCGCGGTGTGGCAGGCGTGGGAGGCGTGCCGCTCGCGCACGGACCTGGCCACACTGGCCGGCGAGGCCCTCGGCAAGGCACAGACGCTGGCCGACGCGTGTGCCAATGCCCGCGCACAAGCCAGGGTCCTGCTAGCGGAGCGCGACGATCGGTGGCGTCCCCTCTTCGCCAGCCTGCAGATCTGGACCGAGCAGGCCCGCGCCGTGGACACGGCCAAGGCACGCAGGAGCGGCCTGAAGAAGGCCCGCCAGTGGCTCGACACGCTCATCAAGGACCTGCGCCGGGAACGGCTGGCCACCTTCGAGACCCAGGCGCAGGAGATCTGGGAGGCGCTGCGGCACGAGAGCAGCGTCAGCCTCAAGAAGGTCGACCTGGACGGCAAGGAGACCTCGACGCTGCGCCGGCTGATCCTCGACGTCTCCGTCGACGACGCGGACGCCTCGGCGCTCGCCGTGATGAGCCAGGGCGAACTGCACTCGCTCGCGCTGGCATTGTTCCTGCCGAGGGCCCGCACCGCCGACAGCCCGTTCGGCTTCCTTCTTATCGACGACCCGGTGCAGTCCATGGACCCCGCCAAAGTCAACGGACTCGCCCAGGTTCTCTCTGAGCTGAGCAGGCAGCGGCAGATCGTCGTCTTCACCCACGACACCCGCCTCCAGCGGGCGTTCAGCAGCCAAGGCCTCCCCGTCACGATCCGCAGGGTCGAGCGCGGGAAGGCATCGAAGATCGAGATCGAGAACGCGCTCGACCCGGTCAGGCAGGCGCTCAAGGAGGCCCGCGGCTTCGCGCAGGCCAGCAAGAAGCTGCCGGCGGCGGCGCGGACCCACGTCCTGCCCAGCCTCTGCCGGATCGCCCTGGAGAACGCCTTCACCGAGGCCGCCTGGATCCGCCACCACCAGGCCGGCGGGGCCGAACCCGTCTTCGACGCCGCCCTCTCCGACGCGGAGATGCTCACGAAGGTCGCCGCCCTCGCCTTCTTCGGAGACGCCGAGAAGTCCAAGGACGTCTACGACGAGCTCGACCGTCGGTGCGGCCGCTGGGCGGTCGACATCCTCAAGAAGTGCCAGAAGGGCGCCCACCCCGACGGCGCCCAGATTGACGACCCGCATCGCTTCGTCGACCTCGTCGAGCGCATCGCCGGCACGGTCCGCGGGCCGAGCCTCGTCACCGCCTGATCCGCTCGGTTACAGCTGATCCCTGTCTCGCCTCCGACCGGGAGAAACCAGTGAGCACGCCACCTGCCGGCACGACCGGCGCCACGATCAACGAACTGCTCCAGACCGCCGACCTGCTACTCGCCGACCGCCTCAAGGCGACGCTCGCCGCCCGCCACCGCGGCGCCGCGCTCGTCCTACGCACCGCCCTGGAGATCGCCATCGACGCGGCGCTCGCCGCCGCTGAGCCGGGCCTGTCCACCCCGAACATGACCGCCAAGCTCCACTGCCTGCGCCACTACAGCACCCCCGCCGCCGCCGGACGGGCCCGCCGGACCTGGTCCCACCTCTGCGTCGCCTGCCACTACCACCAGTACGAAATCGGCCCCACCAAGTCGCAGGTCCAGGCATGGCACGCCGAGGTCTCCACTCTGGCCGCGTTACTCGGCCGTCACGACGCGGTCGCCGGTTGGGTGTGGCGGTAACTGGCCTGGGTCAGAGCGTAAGGGGAGCAGGACGATTCTGATCAGAAAGTTTCTTGAGATTTCTGGAACTGGTGTGGTCCTCGATTGGCCCGCGAAACTACGAGCCATCCTCAGGGGCTTCCGGCGCAAGATCGCCCACGACTTGGTTGATGATCGCCCGCGCCGAGCGGCCGTAGCTGGCGACGGCAGCGAGCTCGTCAAAGGCGCCCGCGTACAGTTCGATCTCCTGCGGCTGCCGCAGATCGAGGGCCACGCTGAAGGTCTCGATCAGGACCCGTTCGGTGTCGTACATCCAGAAGCCATGCCATGGCGACGTGTCGTACTGCGTTTCAAAGCCGATGATCCCCAACCGGACGTTGGGTAGTTGGGAGAACGAGATCAAGCGGTCAAGCTGCCCGAGCATGACGTCTGAGGGGCACAGCCGAAAGCTGAGCGCGGCTTCGGTCAGCACGAAGTGGAACCGCTTATCGGGGCGATACAAAATCTCTTGTCGCCGGACCCGGGTGGCCACGGCTTCGTTGATGTCGTTCGGCAGCTTCAGCCGGCGGATACCCTCGGCGAACCGTGCCCGCGCATACTCGGCGGTCTGGAGCAGACCGGGGATCACCGTGGCCTCGAACACCCGGAAGAGTCGGGTCCGCTCGTCCCACTCGATCAGCTCTTGTTGCCGCGGCTTCAGACCAGTCCGCAGGATGCGCTGCCACTCAGCGTGTTGAACTTCGAGGGTGTGCAGGGTGGCGAGCAGGGCTTCGGTTTCCGCCTGGCTGCCGGTTGCTCCCGTCCAGCCCCTGATGTCGTCGTCTGTGGGAGTCTGCCGGCCGTTCTCCAGCTTGGACACCTTCGACGGCGGCCATGACAAAGACTCCGCGAGCTGCCGGCCGCTCAGGGCGGCTGACGTGCGAAGCTCGCGGAGTCGCTTGCCGAGCGCGTTACGCGCCTCGTGGACGTTAGACGCGCCGGAGGTGCTGTTCGGTGGCAAAATCGTCCCGTCTTACAGCGTGGTGCCAGGCGGCATCGCGCCAGTAGTTGTGTTGCACGACCTCAGCCGGGTCCTCGACGGCTTCAGCCCTGGGTACGTCGACGCATGTCTATTGAGAACACCCGCGGGTCGGGCGCTCCCCCGCGCGTCGAGGCCAACCGGCGGGCAGCGGGCGGGCCACCGGATGCCGGCTACGGGCGGACACCGGCCTCCCGCGGATCGGTCCATAGATCGGTGCCGTGCGCGCTTGCCAGGAGGTCGATGCCGGCCAGGACTTCCGCGGCGGGCCGGGCCTCCAGGCGGCGCCCGTCCCGCAACCGCAGGGAGACCCGCTCATCGGCTGCCTCCCGGGCACCGATGATCGCCTGGTAGGGCACCAGACGAGCGGCCCGGACCCGCGCGCCCAGGGTGCCGCGCTCCGGACCGGCGACCTCGGCCCGCAGTCCCCGGTCGGCCGCCTGCCGGACCAGCGCGAGGGCGTGGGATACCTCGGCGTCGGAGATCGGAAGGACCACCAGCTGGACGGGCGCAAGCCATGGTGGAAAGGCACCGCCGTGCGACTCGATGAGGTGGGCCACGGCCCGCTCCACGCTGCCGATGACGCTGCGGTGGACCATGACCGGCCGGCGCATCGCGCCGTCCGGGCCCGCGTAGTGCAGATCGAACCGTTCTGGCTGATGGAAGTCGATCTGCACGGTGGACAGGGTGGCTTCACGGCCGGCACTGTCGACGATCTGCACGTCGATCTTCGGGCCGTAGAAGGCCGCTTCCCCCTCCACGGCCTCGTAGGCCACCCCCGCGGCGTCGAGGACCTCGGTCAGCAGGGCGGCGGACCGCCGCCACCTGCCGGGGTCGGCGACGTACTTCCCGCCCGGCCCC